>JAHEMU010000228.1 GCA_024643485.1 Cytophagales bacterium | reverse complement strand
TTTTCTTTTCATATTATCAGCTAATTAGACTAAAAAAGATTCGGTCAACAAGTTAAAAAGAAATTTAAAGTTGAGCAGTATTTTTGCATAATCTTAAGAAATTTCCAATATTTCTAAACTCGTTTGGAGGCTTTTTAAAATTCATCCTAAAAAACTAATCATCGAAAACTGCTATGACAGAACAACTTAATCGCACACGTCTATTCAATGCCTGCTGTTTGGCATTGGTGGTAACGGCAATGACCTTTGCCATTCGCGCTGGTATCTTAAGCCAATTAGGCGCTCAATTTAACTTGTCCGACACTCAGCTGGGCTGGATAAACTCCATGGCATTTTGGGGATTTCCATTGGCTACCATGATCGGTGGATTACTATATAATTATCTAGGGGCTCGGAACCTGGTATTAGGTGCATTTTTAGCGCACTTGGTTGGATTAGCACTTACTATTACAGCGAGTGGTTTTTGGGGTCTATTGATTTCTACCTTCTTAATTGGTTTTGCAAATGGAATGGTCGAAGCTGCTTGTAACCCAATGATTGCTGACATGTATCATGAGAATAAAACCACCATGCTAAATAAATTCCATGTTTGGTTTCCAGGTGGAATAGTAATAGGAAGTTTAGTTTCTCAATATATGACTGGAATGAACCTAGGATGGCAATTACAAATTGCTGTTATAATTATCCCTACCATTGTTTATGGGTTCTTGATTTTCGGTCAGAAATTTCCTCAAAGTCAGCATATTGAAACCAAAACGAGTACTAACATTAAAAATCTATTTTCACCGCTTTACCTGTTTATCATCTTCTGTATGACTTTAACGGCAACAACAGAATTGGGAACACAGCAATGGATTGAAAAAATACTTGGAAATACAGGAGCAAGTCCAATGTTAATCTTGGCGATGGTTACGGGATTAATGGCGGTCGGAAGATATTTCGCTGGACCAATCATTCACCGATTCAACCCAACTGGAGTCCTTTGGGGATCTGCAATAATTGCAACGGTTGGAATTTACGCCATGAGTATCGCTACGGGAGGAATGGTATATTTTGCTGCCATTTTATTTGCTATTGGCGTAATGTATTTCTGGCCAACTATGATTGGATTTGTAGGAGAAAATGTACCAAAAACAGGCGCTTTGGGAATGTCTTTGATGGGGGGAGCTGGAATGTTCGCCACCGGAATTTGGCAACCTATTATTGGAGGCTGGTTAGACAGTGAAAGAACCATTGCACTTGCAGCTGGGGCAACATCAGAGGCAGCAGATTTAATGGCTGGACAAGCAGCCCTGGATAACATTGCCATCTTCCCTGCCATTTTGATTATCGCCTTTGGTATACTTTATTTCGTCATGAAAAATAAACGAGCTGCGGCTATGGCATAATTATCAAAGGGTATTGTATATTTGAAATTTGAATCAGAAAGTCATTGATGACTCATACAATATCTAAGAATCAACTCCGTAAGGAAATGAATGAATACGGTAAAAATAAACAGCCGTTTTATTTCCTTACGGATTTTTCTTTACAAAACAATGTTTTTATCCCAGCCCAAAACATACATAATAGCCCATTTCTTTTTAATTTTGAAGAAGGTTCAACTTCCTATAATCACCCCTACCATTTCGTAAAAAATCCTCCTAAATACACCGATTATTTAGCAGCATTTCAGCAAGTTCAGACGGAAATACAAAAAGGAAACAGTTATATTGTAAATTTAACCTTCCAATCAAAAATAAGTACCAACCTAAGCCTAAATAACATTTTTCATGCTAGTAAGGCTAAATACAAGTTGCTATGGAAAGATAAATTCGTTGTTTTTTCACCAGAAACCTTTGTCAAGATCCAAGATGGGATCATATCCACTTATCCCATGAAAGGCACAATAGACGCCGAATTACCCAATGCAGATCAGCTATTACTACAAAGCACAAAAGAATCTGCTGAACACTCATCCATTGTTGATTTATTGAGAAATGACTTGAGCATTCACACCACCGAATTACAAGTAACCCGATTCAAGTATTTAGACAAGGTAAAAACGAGTGATGGAGAAATCCTTCAAATGAGTTCTGAAATAGTTGGTAAGTTAAAAGTTGGATATCTCAATAGTTTAGGTGATATACTTATTGATTTATTACCGGCAGGTTCAGTAAGTGGCGCACCAAAACAGCAAACGATAAAGATTATAAATGAAGTGGAAAATTATAATCGTGGGTATTACTGTGGTGTAGCCGGATATTTTGATGGAAGTCGTTTAAATAGTTTCGTGATGATCCGTTTTATTGAACAAACCGAAGATGGTATGGTGTTCAAAAGTGGCGGAGGGATTCATTCATTAAGTGATCCTGAAAAAGAATATGAGGAATTGATAAAAAAAATCTATGTTCCAATTTATTGAAAGTATTCGAATAGAAAATGGTGAAGTATATCGTGTCGATTTGCATCAAGAACGCATTGACCGCACATATAATCATTTCTTTCAAAGGGATGGTTTTAAATTAGAATCGATTCTTCAACAAATTCAATTAAATGAAATTAAACGGAGGACAAAACTTAGAATTGTCTATGGATTACAAAATCAAACATTTGAATTAAAGCCATATGAAGTTCCTTGCTTTGAAGAACTACTGATAAAGGAGGATCCTAATTTAGCATATCCATTTAAGTTTCTAGATCGAAAAAGTATAGAGCAATTGGGAAATACCCTAAATACCAAACAGGGATTACTAATTAGCAAGAATCAACTTATTACGGACGGTTCATTCTATAATGTCGCCTTTTATCACAAGGAAAAAAAATGGGTTACCCCATCAACACCCCTACTTAATGGCACACATCGAAAAGATTTACTATTACGAAACAAAATCAAACAAGAAAAAATCCATATAAATACTCTCCATACATTTGAAAAAGTAATGTTGTTTAATTCCATGTTAGACTGGGAGGAAATAGTGCTGCCAATTAAAGGAGTTACAATACCTGGGCAAGCCCCCGAGCCCCCTATTTCAATTTAATGATTACCTGTTGAAATGCACTCATTTTAAACATTTATAAACGTTTAAAATAAATAAAAAACCGCTTCAATTAATATAATTGAAGCGGTTTAAAACTAATTCAAGTATTTAAAATTACTATTGATTAACTTTAGTAACGGTGTAAATACCAGGATCAGCGTCAATATTTCCATTTGCGTTTATCTCATCATCAGAATAAGGTAAACGTTGAACATGTTGTGTCTGAGTTCCATTATTGAAAGGAACTGGCACTGAAACATCGGAGTCACTTTTCATTAACCTTCTCAAATCGTTGAAAGGCATATAGGTACCAAATCCAGAAATAAAACGCTCTTCAATGATTTCACGAAGTAACGCTCTTGTAGGATTTATATTGTCCAAGTTTTCAATTCCACCGTTATCGAAATCAGAAGCTACATATGGGTCATACTGATAACTAAATCCGCTGAAATTTGAATTTAGAAATGCACCGGAATTTAAATATGCTCGAACATTGTTCAAATGAGTAAGTGCAATTGCGAAAGTTGAGGTTCTCGCTGCCGATTCAGCCAAAATAAGTTGATTCTCTTGATATGAAGCCATAATTTGGGGCTCAACGGCTTCTGCAATACCTTTATTTGCATCACCGTTTAATTCATCAACCTCTAAATAACCAAAACGAGCAGTTTCGTCAGTTTTAGCATTATTTCTTGTCACACCACTTAAAGGATCCAAGAGTTGCATTAAATAGCTATTTCCTGTGCCAATATCACCTGCCCTTGAGCCCGACAATACTTCATTCATCAGATTTTTATCACCTTCAGAAGCATTTCCTAAAGGTTTATATTTTAGATTGTTTGCAGAAGTAGAAATACCATTTTGTGCCGCAGTATATGCATTTGTATAATCCTTCAATTGAAGATAATAGCGCGCTTTCAACGTATAGGCAAGTTCTTTCCATTTTGTTGCATTTCCACTATAATAAATATCAACAGGCAAATTCTGGTTTGTTGCACCATTTAAATCAGTGATAGCATCATCTAATAATATAATTAAATCTGAAAAAACCTGATTCTGCGGATCAAACACTGGATCCGGATATTGATTATCTGCAATTTGACGATAAGGAACGTCGCCATAAATAGAAGCAGCCGTTCCTATAACATGCGCTTCCATCACTTTCGTTAAGCCTACAATCAATTTGTTATCAGACATAACGGTTCTGATGTGACGAATATTTGGAATAGTACCTACATACGCTCTACTCCAAGTACCGTTACTTTCTGCAGTTGATATATTATATCCATATACCGCGCCGTAAACATTAGCATAGCCCGTCAACTGACCACTATACAAACCGGCAATCCGGTTACTGTGACCACATTGAACAATAATATTTGCCAATTGCGCCCCAGTTAAAAACAGTTCCCCGTCGATATCCTCTATGGTTATATCATTAGGGTTATCATTAATTCCTTCTACCAGACCTTTACAAGAGAAAAGTCCGAATACCAGAATTAACATATATACTATTGAATTCTTTTTCATATTCATTATCATTAGTAAGTAATATTAATTGAGAACACCAAAGATTTGGTACTCGGGTTGGTAAAATACTCAAGACCAGCGCCGTTGCCAACACCTGTTTGATTCACTTCCGCATCTACTCCAACAATGTTATCAATCATAAATAAATTTCTAGCAGTAGTAGATAGTGTAACACTATTCAATTTTGTTCTACTTCTGAAAGCTGTAGAATTGATAGTGTAACTCAAAGAAAGTTCGCGAAGACGAGTCCAAGTAGCATCAGCAATTTGAGTATCATAAGCCTTGCTATCACCAAATCCACCTCCCGGTCCATTTCTGTACCAGCTTTCATCTAATAACACGTCACCTTCGCCAAAATTACCAATGTTTCCTCTAACAGTTGTTCCAGAAGGAATCACATCACCTGCATAATTCACTAAATCTTTAGAGGTAACAAAAGTATTTCCAGTTTCAGCAGTTGTACCAAAACCATGTAATACGAAAATAGATCGAGGAGAAAAGTCTCCACCATGAGAATGATCAAGAATTGCATTTAATGCAAAACCCTTATAATTCACATTTAGTCCCAAGTTTGCTCGCCATTCCGGGTTTGGATCTCCGATAATTTCAGGAGATGATGTTAATTGAGGGAATCCATTTGCATCTAAATCGTAG
>JAHEMU010000227.1 GCA_024643485.1 Cytophagales bacterium | reverse complement strand
AACGTTGTATAAAAACCCTGAAGCAAGTATGAGTATTAATGCTGGTGATTATCTAATTATGATCAGCAATGGAAAGTCTGAAAAGAAATTGTCTAGGTTGTTTAATATTAAAGAAGGGGTGTCTTCCTAAAAATCTTTCATCCATTCAAATAGCGCATAATGGTCGCCGTTCATCCCAACACGTCGATATACTTGTTGGGCCATTTGGTTGGTGATGTCCACGTATAAACGCAGTCCCGTTGCGTCTGGAGTATCGTTTACTATTTGTTGCACGTGCTCGTATAGTAATCTAAATACGCCTAACCCCCTCACTTCCTCATCAACAAAAACAGACTGAATCCAATAGGTTTGTCCGTTCCGCCAATCGCTCCACTCATAGGTCAACATCAAACTTCCTACAACCATTTTTGCTGCTTCAACTACAAAATATCTCCCCTTTGAAGGGTCGTCAAATACCGCAGATACTCCTTTAGTAACTACTGCTTTGTCTAACCTTAATTTTTCGGTTTCCCAGGCCATTTTTAATTGAAAATCAACAATTGTTAATAGGTCTTCACGTGTTGCGTTTCTTACTTCAAATTCCATGTAACAACAATAATTAAATTAATTGAAACTCAAAAAACTCTTTTCCCATTTTTCATTATGAATTTAATATATCAATTTGAATGTAAAATAAATTCCATGTGAGTAAACCGCTAAACGTATTAATCATTCCAGATAAATTCAAGGGTACCGCTAGCGCGAGTCAGGTTGCAGTGGCCATTGAAAGGGGAGTGAGGGATTCCTACCCTTCTGCGATAATACATCTTTTGCCTATGGCCGACGGTGGAGATGGAAGCAGTGAAATTATCGCAAATGCATTGAACGGTCAGAAATTGGAATACCCCGCTAGGAATGTCCTGCTACAGAAAATGAAAGGGGTGGTTTATTCGGTAAATGGAATCGGTTTTTTGGATGTGGCTACTTGTAGTGGTTTGGCAAAATTACCTGAAGTAAAACGGAATACGCTTTCGTTTAATACCTTTGGAACAGGTGAACTTATGCGTCAAGCATTAAAGACACATGATCATCTCGTGGTCAGTTTGGGAGGAAGTGCGACTACCGATTTGGGTTGTGGCGCTGCCCAAGCTTGCGGTTTTCTTTTTCTTGATAATAAGGGAATCGAAATAAATCCAATTCCTGAAAATTTTCTACGTATAAAAAAAATTGTTTCAGAGGAACCCGCGAATTGGCTTCGTTCAAAGTCGATTGTGGGACTCACGGATGTGCAAATTCCATTAACAGGGCCCGATGGTACTGTATATAATTACGCAAGTCAAAAGGGGGCGAAAAGGGAACAATTAAGTGAGTTGGAACAATGGGTAGAATATTTAGCTACCCTGATGGAAGACACTTTCAATGTGCCAATTCGAAAAATTCCTGGAGCGGGTGCGGCAGGTGGATTTGGGGCTGGTATCATTGCCTTTTTTAATGGTGAATTAAAACAAGGAGCAGAGTATATCCTCTCCACTCTTAACGGAGTAGAAGAGATCCATTGGGCGGATGTGATTATTACAGGGGAAGGGAAATTCGATTTGACTAGTTATCATGGAAAGGTTATTTCTAAAATAATCGATATAAATGGGAAGAATAAACCGATATTTATAATTTGTGGGAGCAGTGATCTGCCTTCGAATCATTTAATGGAAAAACATATTCAAATAAACAGTTTATTAAATGTGTTTGAAGAAAGCCAAGCGATGGAAAACCCGGAATTCTGCCTTACGGAAATAGCAAAAAATCTGACTCTATGAACACATTTATAAAACCTGTGGTATTTATCGGCTTTGCTTTTTTATGTGGAGTTAGTTGTAATCAAATGAAAACTTCCCACCCTTTGGAAAATTATCGTATTATTTACAATGTGGGTTATGATGTTGAGAATGATAATTATGAAATTTTCAGCATGAATTACGACGGAACGGATAAGCAAAACATCACCAATTCAAAATCAATAGAATGGGCATATTTGACCTATAAGGACCGTATTTTTTTTCTGTCGGACCGAGACTTGGGGCATAGAAAATTTAGTTTATACGAGATGAATGCTAATGGGGAGGATTTAAAAAGAATAACGGATTATCCATTACATGATAGTTGGATGGGAATTCGAAATGAAGGTAAGGAATTGGTAGTAGCGGTTGATTTGGGTAATGGCAAATCGCAACTGAGAATTATCGATCGGCAAGGAAATCTAATAGAAAATATCACAAATGATACGCTCCATACGTACAATAGTCCGCTTTTTAGCCCCGATGGGTCAATCGTTTTTTATCGCTCCTTTGAAGGCCTGAAAAAAGATTCTTCAACAGTAGATGAATTATATAGTATCGAATTGAGCACCAAAAAAGTGAAACAATTGACATATTATCCTTCGAATGATACTACTGCTCAATGGTACGAATACAAGGCTGGGCCGCCTATGTGGGTGCCTAATTCTGATCAAATTTCATACATTTCAAAGCAAAATGGACGATATGGGATCTTTGTGCTATCTTCAAATGGTGGCGAACCAAAACGGATTACACCCAACCATGTTAATTATGGATGGCATTCGTGGTCGGAAGATGGAAGATGGCGAATTGGCGAATTGTGGGATGAAAAAGAACTGGATTGGGCGGTGTATATTAAAGATTCAGTTTCGGGGAGTCTAGACCTGCTAACTCACGAGTACAAATACGAACAGGCCCCTTTATTTGTATTGAAGCCATAAATAATCTGCTATTTTTTATTTTTGAATTTCTTCAATAACGGAAGAAGCAAACGGGCATCTTGTTCATTTATGAATGCCAATCGGTCTATTAACCGACGGAATAATACCGGATTTCCCTCCATGTCTAATTGTTGTAATGCCAAGGTAACTTCCGATTTAAGTTTACCTTGTAGAATATGGTCTGTCGAAATGACTTCCTCTTCTTCAAAGGGAATTTGACTCAGTTCATACAAATAAATCAATACGCTTTGCGATAAATTTAAAGAAGGGTAATCCAATGATAATGGAATGGTACTTACGACATCGCAGTAGCTTAATTCTTCGGAGGAAAGCCCGTTCTCTTCTGAACCAAAAACAATACCGATGCTCCGCACAATACCATTTTTTTTCGCGATTAGTGATTTCAAAGACCTTGAAGAGACCACATCTTTTCTTCCAACCCGTTGTTTTGCAGTCGTTCCAATTATGAAATCCAATGATTCAATCGCTGTGCTTATTGATGAAAAGAAGGAAATGGAACTTAAAATATCATGAGAGCCATAGGCTGTTTTGCGAGCGTTAGTTTTAAAATAATCGATCTCAGGACCAATTATCTTTAAGTCTGAAAATCCTTGAGTTTTCATCGCTCGACAAATAAATCCTACGTTTTCGGGCCTTGCCGGATGGACGAGTAGTATTGTAAATTTCAATTGAAAATGAGTTAAATACTATAAAAATATGAATAAATAAATATCGCTAAATTTTATTGAAGTTACTGCGTTCTAATTTCAAGTGTATTTCTATTTTTGCCAATATGAAGAATAAGTACATAGAAAATATTTCACTAATAGCAGCGGTTTCTGAGAAACAAGTACGCGCGGTAATGGAGCTTATAGAAGAAGGGGGAACCATCCCTTTTATCGCACGGTACCGGAAGGAGAGAACGGGCAATTTAGATGAAGTTGTTTTACTGCAAATAAAAGATAAATTAAGTTACTTCGAAACGCTGGAGCAACGCAAGGAATACATCCTCAATACCATTAAAGAGCAGGATAAACTTACTGCCGAACTGGAGAAAAACATAAATGACACTCTTGAATTAACGGTTTTAGAGGACCTGTATCTACCTTATAAGCCTAAAAGAAAAACAAGAGCAACCAAGGCGAAAGAGCTTGGCCTCGAACCGCTAGCTACAAAAATATTTATGCAAGTGGCCCAAAGCCCGGAAATGATGGCGGAAGATTTTCTTACTGATGATGTACTTTCGGTAGCGGATGCTCTGCAAGGGGCTCGTGATATTATTGCCGAATGGATCAGTGAGGATAAGGATGTGCGCGACCGAATTAGAAAATCGTTCCAACGGGATGCTTTGCTAACTTCTACGGTAAATGCGCTTCAAAAGGATGAGAAATACCGAGACTATTTTGAATATTCTGAATTATTAAAAAATGCACCTTCGCATCGGATTCTTGCCATATTAAGAGGGGAACAAGAAGGCGTTCTTCGCACTGATATCGCCATAGAACCCGAAGATGCTCACGAAGTTATTGACCGACTTATTCTTAAAAACAATAATGCCTGTGCAGACCAAGTAAGTTTAGCCATCGAAGAATGCTATAAACGTTTATTAAAGCCTTCTATTTCAAATGAATTTAAAAATTTGGCAAAAGAAAAAGCGGATGAAGAAGCAATTAAGGTGTTTCAAGAAAATTTAAGACAACTTTTGCTATCTGCTCCATTGGGTCAAGTACCCACTTTAGCCCTTGACCCGGGCTACCGAACGGGGTGTAAATTGGTTGTTTTGGATAAATACGGAATGTTGTTGGCGAAAGACACCATATTCCCACACCCACCTCAATCGAAATCAGCCGAATCTTCGGATAGGATACGATATTATATCGATCAATATAAGGTAGAAGCAATAGCAATTGGCAACGGTACTGCTGGCCGCGAAACGGAAGAGTTTGTGAGAAGTTTATCCTCTGCGAAGGGAAAAAGGATATTTCTAATTAACGAAAGTGGAGCCTCGATTTACTCGGCCTCAGATGCAGCGCGTGAAGAATTTCCAAATGAGGATATTACTGTAAGAGGTGCGGTTTCTATTGGCAGAAGGTTGATGGATCCATTGGCGGAATTGGTTAAGATAGACCCAAAAAGCATTGGAGTTGGCCAATATCAACACGATGTTGATCAAAAGAAGTTAAAGGATTCCCTAGATCAGGTCGTGGAAAGTTGTGTGAATCAGGTGGGGGTAAATATTAATACGGCGAGTAAACATTTGCTTTCTTATGTTGCTGGAGTAGGACCAAAGTTGGCTGAAAATATCATTAGCTTCAGAACCTCAAATGGAGGATTTCATTCAAGGAAGCAATTGATGGAAGTGCCAAAGTTGGGGAAATCAGCTTTTGAACAATGTGCGGGGTTCTTGAGAATACCAGATGCCGGAAATCCACTGGATACAAGTTCCGTTCACCCAGAACGTTATACCCTCGT
>JAHEMU010000226.1 GCA_024643485.1 Cytophagales bacterium | reverse complement strand
GTAGAACAGAAGTAATTGGAAATATTAAAATCCTTCGAAAGTATATCGACTGGACTCCCTTTTTCTCGACCTGGATGTTGAAAGGTAAATACCCGGAGATATTCAATAACGAAATCGTAGGTCTGGAAGCGAAGAAACTTTTTGATGATGCAAATACTCTGCTCGATCGATTGGAAAAATCCAATGAATTGCAAGCAAAGGGGGTGTTTCAGCTCTTTAAAGCGCATTCAACAGAGGATGATAGTGTTAAGATTTACGCGGAAGATGGAAGTTTAATGGAGGAATTCCATTTTTTACGTCAGCAAGGCAAAAAAGGGAATAATCTTCCTAATTTATGCCTTTCAGATTTTGTTTCGCCCGAAAATCAGCCTGATTCTGATTATTTTGGAATGTTTGCAGTTACTGCCGGATTGGGAATTGAGCCTTTAGTAAAGGAATTTGAACAGCAGCATGACGATTATAATGCGATATTAATAAAGGCTATCGCCGATCGATTAGCGGAAGCTTTCGCAGAATATCTACATGAACAAATTCGAAAGAAAGAATGGGGATATCAATCTCATGAAACTTTTTCAAATGAGGAATTGATAAAAGAGAAGTACCAGGGGATAAGGCCTGCACCAGGATATCCTGCCTGTCCCGACCATACGGAAAAAGCGAAAATATTTAACCTATTGCAACCAGATAAAATTGGAATTACGCTTACTGAATCGTTTGCCATGTATCCACAAGCCGCTGTTTCTGGGTTTTATTTTTCCAATGTGGAATCAAAGTATTTCACCACTGGAAAAATAGGAAAAGATCAAATTGCAGATTATGCAAAAAGAAAAAAGACGTCCATTTTAGAAATTGAAAAATGGCTGGCACCTGTGCTAGCTTATGAACCTAATTGACATGAAAGTTATTGAACATATAAGTCGTG
Source organism: Cytophagales bacterium (assembly GCA_024643485.1). Lineage (GTDB taxonomy): Bacteria > Bacteroidota > Bacteroidia > Cytophagales > Cyclobacteriaceae > JAHEMU01. The sequence goes on along the minus strand of JAHEMU010000226.1, from coordinate 4,307 downwards.
CAGAAAAAACGATGTTTTCATTCGAAATTCTGCCTCCGTTAAAAGGAGAAAGCATTGATAATTTATTTGCTCACATTGATCCTTTAATGGAATTTAATCCCCCATTTATTGATGTGACTTATCACCGTGAAGAATTTATTTATAAAAAGCGTGAAAATGGTCTTCTCGAAAAGAAAACCATTCGTAAGCGTCCCGGAACGGTAGGGATGTGCGCCGCTATTAAAAATAAATACAATGTGGATACGGTTCCTCATATCATTTGTGGGGGCTTTACTAAGGAAGAAACTGAAAATGCACTGATTGATTTGCGGTTTTTGGGAATAGATAACATCCTCGTACTTCAGGGGGATACCATGAGCCATGAAACGATGTTTACTCCAGAGCCGGATGGCCACCAATATGCAAGTGACTTACTAAAGCAGGTGGTAAAAATGAATAAAGGAATTTATTTAGACGAAGGTCTTGAAAACACAGTTGCTTCAGATTTTTGTATAGGGGTGGCAGGCTATCCGGAGAAGCACTATACTGCGCCTAACCTTAATACAGATATGAAATACCTTAAACTTAAGGTGGATGAAGGGGCGGACTATATTGTTACTCAAATGTTCTTCGATAATCAAAAATTCTTTGAATTTGTAGAAAAATGCCGAGCAGTAGGTATAAAGGTCCCTATTATTCCTGGAATAAAGCCTTTAACCACCTCAAAACAGGTAAATGTATTGCCGCGGATATTTCATATTGACCTGCCTGAAGATTTAGCTGATGCGGTTGAAAAGTGTAAAAATAACGACGAAGTGAAGCAAGTAGGAGTAGAGTGGGCAGTACAGCAATCTAAAGAATTGCTTGATTTTGGTGTGCCAGTACTTCATTTTTATAGTATGGGGAAATCAGATTCGGTATATAAAATTTGTAAAGAGCTATTCTAATAAACATCCATTGTACCTCTATTATTCAGTAAAAGGTATTTTTAAAAGTTTTAGTTTCTATTTATTAAACTCTGAAATAGTAAAGAAAATCTGTTGAATAATTGGCAATAAAAAGATTGCTTTTTTGCCAAATGTTTAATAATTGAGTTATTTCTTACATTTTTATACAGATGGGTTTCTACAGTTAAAAAGTCTTCCTAATTTTACAGGAATAAACCCAAATTTTATAAAAATGTCTGAATATACTACCCGATTTCGCCCAGGTGTTCTAACCGGTCAAGAAGTTACGGATTTGTTTAATTATGCTAATAAACATGATTTTGCTATTCCTGCAGTTAATGTTACTACTTCATCTACTATCAATGCAGTTCTTGAAGCTGCTAAAAATGTAAACTCCCCAGTTATCATTCAATTTTCGAATGGTGGAGCTGTTTTCATGGCAGGAAAAGGAGTTTCTAATGAAGGACAAAAAGCCGCTATTGCAGGTGCTGTTTCTGGTGCAAAACACGTTCATCAAATGGCCGAATTGTATGGTGTTTCGGTAGTGCTTCACACCGACCATGCTGCGAAAAAATTACTTCCTTGGATCGATGGATTGTTGGATGCCGGCGAAAAACATTATAAAGAAACGGGTGCTCCTTTATTTAGTTCACATATGTTGGATTTGTCGGAGGAGTCTTTGGAAGAAAATATTCAAACCTGTAAGAAATATTTCAAAAGAATGGCCGCAATGGGCATGACTCTAGAAATTGAATTAGGAATTACTGGTGGTGAAGAAGACGGTGTGGATAACACAGATGTTGATAGTAGCCGATTATATACTCAACCTGCTGAGGTAGCTTATTCTTATGAAGAATTGCTTCAGGTATCACCAAATTTTACCGTTGCTGCAGCATTCGGAAATGTTCACGGGGTATATAAGCCTGGAAACGTGAAGCTTATGCCTGTTATTTTGAAGAATTCTCAAGATTATATTGTTGAAAACTATAAAACGAAAGCAAACCCTGTAAATTTCGTATTCCACGGTGGTTCTGGTAGTTCTCAAGATCAAATTCGTGAAGCGATTGGTTACGGAGCTATAAAAATGAATATCGATACAGATTTACAATGGGCTTATTGGGATGGTGTTCGCGCTTTCTATGCAAAAAATGAAGGCTATCTTCAAGGTCAAATTGGTAACCCAGAAGGTGCCGACGTTCCAAATAAAAAATTCTACGATCCAAGAAATTGGTTAAGAAGCGCCGAAGGTACTTTTATCGCTCGGTTAGAACAAGCTTTTGAAGATTTGAATTGTATCAACAAAAACGCTTGATTTTAACAACTTCCTATGGAGAATTTTAGCCAAATAACAGAATTTGATATTCACCTTTTTAAAGAAGGTCGCCATTATGAACTCTATGAAAAATTAGGGTCTCATAAAACGGTGGTAGATGGGGTTGAGGGTATCATATTCGCTGTGTGGGCCCCTGAAGCTAAGCAGGTATCTCTCATAGGAAATTTTAACCATTGGAACCGATCGGAAAATCCCATGAAGGCTCGTTGGGATTCTTCTGGAATTTGGGAAGTATTTATCCCGAAATTGGGTTTTGGTGAGGTATATAAATATGCAATTCAACCGAAAAAGGGTCAGTGGTTAGAAAAAACCGACCCTTTTGCTTTTTATTGGGAAGAACCCCCAAGAACAGCTTCTATAACTTGGGACATCTCCTACGAATGGAAGGATCAAAAGTGGCTGAAAGAACGTAAAAAGAATCCTACCCATAAAAAGCCGATGTCGGTATACGAGGTTCACTTGGGTTCTTGGAAAAGAAAATGGGATCAAGGAGGAAGCACTTACTCTTATGTCGAATTAGCGAAAAATTTAGTGGCATACGTAAAGGAAATGGGATTTACGCATGTCGAATTTCTTCCCGTTATGGAACACCCGTTTTATGGTTCATGGGGTTACCAGGTACTAGGTTTTTTCGCTCCTACTAGTCGATATGGAAATCCACAGGAATTTAAACAATTGGTGGATGCTTTCCACGCAGCTGGAATTGGGGTAATCCTAGATTGGGTGCCTTCGCATTTTCCAGGAGATGAACACGGATTATATAAATTTGATGGTTCACATGTTTACGAACACGCAGATCCAAGAAAAGGATATCACCCAGACTGGACGAGTTATATTTTCAATTACGGAAGAAATGAGGTGCGCTCGTTTCTTATTAGTAGTGCTATTTTTTGGATAAAAGAATACCACATCGATGGAATAAGGGTAGACGCAGTAGCCTCTATGCTTTATTTAGACTATAGTAGAAAAGAAGGTGAATGGATACCTAATGAGTTTGGTGGAAGAGAAAATTTAGAGGCTGTACAGTTTTTAAAAGAGCTGAATGAGGCGCTTTATGCAGAACAGGCCGATATTGTTTCCATTGCTGAGGAATCTACTAGCTGGCCTAATGTTTCCAAACCTACTTTTGACAATGGGTTAGGGTTTGGTCAGAAATGGATGATGGGATGGATGCATGATACACTAGAATATTTTAAAAAGGAACCAGTGTACAGAAAGTTCCATCAGAATGAAATCACCTTTAGTTTGGTATATGCATTTACCGAGAATTTTATGCTGCCACTTTCCCACGATGAAGTGGTACACGGTAAGGGTTCTATCATTAGTAGAATGCCAGGCGATGAGTGGCAACGCTTTGCTAATCTTCGTTTGCTGTACGGATTAATGTATATGCATCCTGGGTCAAAGTTACTTTTTATGGGTAACGAATTTGGACAACAGTCGGAATGGAACCATGAAAAAACCTTGGATTGGTATGTAACGGAATATAATTTCCATAAGGGTATTCAATCGTGGGTTAAAGTATTAAATCAACTTTATAAGTCTGAAAAGGCGCTTTATGAGTGTCAATTCGAGCAAAGTGGATTTGATTGGATCGATTATTCAGACAATAAAAATAGCGTAATAGCCTTTCAACGAAGAGGTGAAAAAGAGACTGATGTTATCATCGTCGTTGCGAATTTTACCCCTCAAGTAATCGAAAAGTATCGGGTAGGGGTACCCATTGAAGGAAAATATGAAGAACTCGTAAATAGCGACCAAGCTGAATACGAAGGGAGTAACTTATTCAATGGAATTCCAGTTCAATCTGCAGCGATCCCTATGCACCATAAAAATCACAGCATTGAAATTGTAGTGCCTCCACTTTCAATTGGGGTGTTTAAGTATAGTAAAAAATAGGCCTTTGCTTATTTTTATACTTAAGCCATTCGAATAAAAATACTCAAATTCTTGTCGACTGAAGAACTAATTAGAACTTTCAGGCAATTTTATTGGATGTTTTAAGGGAAAAATAATGCATAAGTGCAACGGTCCAAAGTACCACGGCA
>JAHEMU010000225.1 GCA_024643485.1 Cytophagales bacterium | reverse complement strand
GGTCTAACTGTTAGAGAGTGGGTAATTATCCTGTTATTTGCCGCTACCGTTATCCCAATCGATTTAATTAGAAAAGCCGTAACAGGCACTTATAAATTACAATAAACTACAAATTCTAAAAGCACATAGGGTTACAAATTCAAAAAGAAACCCTTAAAAAAAAGAACCGTACATTAAAAAAGCCTGAAGATTAAATCTTCAGGCTTTTTTAATTATAAGTGATAGATACTCAATTAATATCCCATATTCGATTCAAGAACAGAGTTTCCTTCATAAAGCATAGCGACAATCAACCAAAGAATAAAAACCATCGGCAAAATAATAGACCACAATAATGATTTTACTTCATGAGAAAGGTGCATAAATTCACCGACGATATAACCAGCTTTAACGATTGTCATACCAATGAAGATTGCTACTTTAATCGTATGCATATCATGAGGCATTAAAAACGCAACGGCAAATTCCAATGCGGTAACAATACCTAAAATTACAGCAACCTTTATTATTTGCTTGATTTTTTCCTTATCTGCAGGAATTACTTCAGTTGTGTGTTGTGTATTAGTAGTTTCCATTTTATTTCTTTATTTAAACAAGGTAAAAGAAGGTAAATACAAAGACCCAAACAAGGTCAACAAAGTGCCAGTAAAGACCTACTTTTTCTACCATTTCATAATGACCACGTCTTTCATACATTCCTGTAACAGTTCTATAATAAACAAGGAAGTTAAACACCACCCCACTAAAAACGTGGAACCCGTGGAATCCTGTTATAAAGAAGAAGAATGCAGCGAAATCTGGAGGACCGTATTGGTTATAGGTCAAATTAGCTCCAATCATTTTGAAACCTTCGACCCACTCGCCGTCAATAAAAGCTCTTCCAATTATGGTACCTTCTTCCGTTCCAACGATAAAGTGTGTCCACTCCCAAGCTTGACAGCCAAGGAAAGTTAAACCTCCAACGATGGTCCAAAGCATCCATTTTTCAACCGATTTCTTATCTCTTCTGTGTCCGGCTTCTACGGCTAACACCATAGTCACTGACGACAAGATCAAAATAAAGGTCATGATACCTACGAAAACGAGAGGTAATGAAATTCCATGAAGAAACGGAACGGCTTCAAATACTTTTTCCGGAATAGGCCAGTATTCACTTGAAAATACAAAATCCTTTGGAGCTCCTGAATAGGCAGTATGCGCAGACCGCACCATACCATAGGCTACCAATAGACCGGAAAAGGTAAAAGCATCCGAAACTAGGAAAAACCACATCATCAGTTTTCCATAGCTCGCCTTCATGGGTTCTACTCCCCCATTCCATAAATTTTTAACTACGCTTGCAGCAGAATTTGCCATTTGCTAATTTATTGATGGTTCAACATTAAAAATACAAATAAATAGATCCACAAAGCTCCTACGAAATGCCAGTATGTAGCGAACATTTCAATTTGCGTGGTAGATTTTGAATGCACTTTATACTTAAATGCATTTACGGTAACAACAATTCCAAAAATCAAACCTCCAACAACATGAAGTAAATGAAACCCAGAAAGTAAATAAACAAAAGACTCAGAAGGATTACCTCCAACTAAGTAAATATTATTATCAATTAATTGTCCCCAGCTATAAAACTGGCCGACAGTAAAAGCTATTCCCAAAACAAGTGTGATTAATAAACCCCACTTCACATTTTCGATTAAGTCCTTTTTTGCTGCCCTGTAAGCAATGTGTAAAACAGCACTACTAACTACAATTATACCGGATGTAACCCAAAATAGAGAAGGCAAATCCACTGTCCTCCAATTTCCATCGCCTTTTTTAACTAAATAAGCACTGGTTAAAGAGGCGAAAATCATAACTATCGTTACCAAAAACAACCACAAGGCAAACTTCTTAGGATGCATTGATAGCGGCTTTTCCGGATTTTCTACAATTTTAAAACTCTCTGCCATTATATTTTATCCATTAAAAAGGCAATTTGAACTATTGGTAAGTAAAAAAACGAACTAAACATGATTCGCTTTGCAGCACTCATACTCTTCGTCGCCATTAAACTAAAGGTCATTCCCAAAAATATCACACCACAAACAGTAGCTATTATAGCAGAATCAATACCAGTAGTACCAAATTTCGCAGGAAGTAATCCCATCGGTATTAAGAACAAAGTATAAATCATGATTTGTACTGCTGTTTGAAAATTCTTCTCACCAGAAGATGGCAATAATTTAATTCCAGCCTTTTTATAGTCATCAAATGCTAACCAAGCAATAGCCCAAAAATGCGGGAATTGCCAAATAAACTGAATTCCAAATATAATAACCGCTTCATGAGTAATAGATCCAGTAGCCGCCAACCAACCTAATAACGGAGGAAGCGCACCGGGGATTGCACCTACAAACACTGCAATTGGTCCCACTCTCTTCAACGGTGTATAAACAAAACCATAAAGGATTAAAGACACAAAAGAAAGTAACACTGTTAAGCCATTACTAACCAAGTATAATATCCCCAATCCTAAGGATGATACCACGATGCATAAGACAATTGCTTCATTGATAGATACACGATAAGTAGGCAACGGTCTATTTTGTGTACGTGTCATCAATTTATCAATATCTTTTTCAAGAATTTGATTAATGATAATTCCGCCACCAGACACTAAGAAACCACCTAAAGCGACAAGAAACATGCTGCTTAATTGGTAATTATTCGCCCCCAACACATAGCCAAAGGCACATGAAAAAGCGACTAGGAAACTCAAACGGAATTTCATTAATTCCATATAAGCCCTAACTCTTTCAGAGGTAGTCAAATGCGTATGTGTTACTGTATTTATCAAAATATGCTAATTATAAATTATGCCTTTATTTCAATATCCCCGTTTCCTGATTCCAATTTAATCTTTTCATTCTCTTCTGGAGTGTTAGATTCTGGAGTTTCAGAATATGGAATATGTTGCGGTATAAAGTCTTCTTTTGCACCAGGCTTACTATAATCGTAAGGCCATCTGTAAACGGTAGGGATTTCACCTGGCCAGTTTCCATGACCTGGGAAACGAGGAGTTGTCCACTCTAACGTATTTGATCCCCAAGGATTAGCAGGTGCCAATTTACCTTTCCAGATACTATAGAAGAAATTAAATACAAATATAAATTGTGCCACAAAAGTGATAATAGCGGCAACACTTACAAACATATTCAAGTCAGCAAAATCATTGAATGCATTGAAGTTTGTAAATGAATAATATCTTCTAGGGAAACCTGCAATACCGATATAATGTAATGGGAAAAACACCAAATATACCCCAGTGAATGTTAACCAGAAATGAATATATCCTAATTTAGCATTCATCATTCTACCGAACATTTTAGGGAACCAATGGTAAACACCCGCCAACATTCCAAAGAACGATGCACTACCCATTACTAGATGGAAGTGAGCTACAACGAAATAAGTGTCGTGTAGTTGAATATCTACTGGAGAGTTTCCTAGGAAAATACCTGTTAATCCTCCAGAAATAAAGAACGAAACTAAGCCGATACTAAACAACATTGCAGGAGTTAATTTAATATTCGCTCCCCACAACGTGGTTATATAGTTGAATACCTTTATAGCTGATGGTACTGCAATAATCAAAGTAAGAAGGGTAAATACTGAACCTAAGAAAGGATTCATACCCGTTACGAACATATGATGCGCCCAAACGATAAACGATAAGAAACCAATTACAATCATTGATCCCACCATGGCCATATAACCAAAAATAGGTTTTCTTGCATTAGTACTAATTACCTCAGAAGTTATACCCAATGCTGGGAGTAAAACTATATAAACCTCTGGGTGACCCAAGAACCAGAATAAGTGTTGGAATAAAACAGGGCTACCACCTTGGTTTGGTAAAGCTTCTCCATTAATATAAATGTCGGATAGGAAGAACGAAGTTCCAAAATTTCTATCCATGATTAATAAAAGAGCCGCACTGAATAATACAGGGAATGATAATAAACCAATAACAGCAGTCAAAAAGAACGCCCAAATAGTTAGAGGTAACTTTGAGAATGATAAACCTTTGGTTCTTAAATTTATTACCGTTGTAATATAGTTAATACCTCCTAATAGAGTTGACACAATAAACAAAGCCATTGCAACCAACCACATACTCATTCCTAATCCAGAACCATTCATCGCTTGAGGAAGAGCACTAAGCGGAGGATAAATTACCCATCCACCAGAAGCAGGACCTGTTTCGATAAATAAAGATATAAACATGATTACACTGGATGCAAAAAAGAACCAGTAAGAGAGCATATTCATAAATCCAGATGCCATATCACGTGCACCAATTTGCAATGGAATCAAGAAATTAGAAAATGTTCCAGATAAACCCGCGGTTAACACAAAGAATACCATGATAGTACCGTGCATAGTAACCAGTGCAAGATAAAACTCAGGGTCTAATTTTCCTTCGGCGGTTATCCATTGGCCCAAAATAGGTTTTAACCAGCTTAAGCTGCTTTCAGGAAACCCTAACTGCATTCTAAAAATGACAGATAGCGCACCTCCTATCATGGCCCAAAAAATACCTGTAATAAGGAATTGTTTGGCAATTACCTTATGGTCGGTACTGAAAATATAATTAGTAAAGAAGTTACCATGATGCTCGTGGTGCTCATCATGTCCTACTTCTTCTGCTATTTTTGCTTCTGCTGTCGACATAATTTATTTCAACTTATAATGATGCTTCTAAATTTTGAACTTCTTCCTTCGTTAAGCCCGATTTAATCATTGCGGCTTCGCGCAGATTTGCAGGGACTTTTGATAACTGATCAGGATTATTTTTTAACCAAGCTTTTTGTGATGCTTTCCATTTTTCGTAGTCTTCTAATTCGTCAACTACTACTATTTTCCTCATAGAGAAGTGTCCACGCCCACAAATTTCGGTACAAGCTAGCTCATAGTTAAAATCAGGATTATTTAATTCCTGTCTCATTTCCGCCGTCGTTTTCGTCGCTTCGAATTTAAATGTTGTAACCATACCTGGAACAGCATCCATTTTCAAACGAAAGTGAGGAAGAAATACACTATGTAAAACGTCACGTGCTCTTATTTTCAAAGAAACTACTTTTCCTTTGGGTATATGAATCTCAATAGCTGAAAAATCATCATAGCTATTTTCATCGTCCATATTTAAACCAAATAAATTCACATCGTCTATATTTCGGAAATCATA
>JAHEMU010000224.1 GCA_024643485.1 Cytophagales bacterium | reverse complement strand
GGGTGATTGATTGTGTTCAAATCATTATAAGAAGGTCCCCAGCTTGAATAAATGGTCGAACTGTACACATTATTCCAACCTTGCCCGTACGACTTCTGGTAATCCGGTAACCCTGTTATTTTGTTGAAGGATAACGACTGAGTATAAGTAACGGTCAACCGGTCTAGTCTGCTTTTATTGGCATCCGTACTAATCAAAATGACTCCATTTTTTCCCTGTTCCCCATAAATTGCAAGCGCAGGAAGTCCTTTAATTACTCTAATTTCAGTTATCGTTGACACATCCAAATCAAGTTGTACTCCTGGAACATTGCTTCTTTGCTCATCAAATCCAAAATCTAATGGCTGTTCATTTTGAAAAATCATACCATCAACAACTAATAATGGTCTATTTGAACTGATAATTGTTGAATATCCACGAATTGAAATATTCGAAGGAGCTCCGGGTAAACCATTAGAGGCTGAAATTTCGAGACCTGGTATTCTTCCCTTTAAGTAATTAAACAAATCTCCCGTTGAAATACTTTCAACCTTAGAAGGAGAAATCTGATCACTAGATGAGGATAGTAAATCACTTAATTTGGAAGTGTTTTGAATGAATTCATTCCCAACATATTGTTCAGTAATATCTTGTCCGTACACATTCGAAAATGAAAAGAAAAATAGTATAGGTAACGCAAAAAGAAATTTCATTTATTTTACTTTCAATCCATTTAAAACTAGCTAATAATTAACCAACAAGATACAAGTTTTAATATTTTTAACTTTTATTAAATCAAAAGAGTTACATTAAACTTTAGATTAATAACCCGGTATATAAACGTATTTTCATTCAAGTGAGGTAATTATGGAAGAATTTTTTAGTTCTTACGGATTTAGTTCAGAGGCATTTACCTATGTGATTTTGCCTGTCATGATCTTTTTTGCGCGTATTTTGGATGTTTCTATTAATACGATTCGTATCATTTTTGTGATGAGTGGAAGGAAAGGAATATCGAGTATTCTCGGCTTTTTTGAATCTTTGATTTGGCTGCTGGCAATCGGTCAAATTTTCCAGCATATGAATAACGTCTTTTGTTATATCGCATATCCGGCCGGATTTGGAATGGGAATACTGGTTGGCATGTGGATTGAAGAAAAGCTCGCTTATGGAAAAGTTGTATTGCGAATTATCAGTTCTGAATCAGTTAATGAAGTAATCTCCTACTTTGAAAATAATAACTTGAAGCATACGTTGATGAAAAGCGGTACTCACACAAAAGAAGAGTCCATACTTTTTTCAGTAATCAATCGCGATCAGTTAGACAAGGTCTTATACGAGATTAAAAGTCATCTCCCAAACTCATTTTATACGGTGGAGTCTGTTAAGCAAGCGTCTGAGTTTGGGCATCTGCTTGAACCTCGCCGCACCCGCAATATTGGAAGTTGGTTGGGGAGCGTAAAGAGGAAGTAGCCAATCCTTCATTTTGATAGGATAATATCTATATTTGTATCCGAATACTGCTTTAACATTTTACAATTAGAATAATGAAATATCTTTTAAATCTATCGATTCTTTTTAGTTCCCTATTTTTAATAAGCTGTGGAGGAAACACGGTAAACTCTGGAGATGAATTTCAACAGGTGGAATTACCCGACGGATCTATCGTTTATTTGAATAAAGAAAGTTCCGTGTCGTACGATGGTTCATTTGAAACCAGAACAATTGAATTAACTGGTGAAGCTTTCTTTTCTGTAGAAAGTGGAGAGGTTCCGTTTAAAGTAATCACAGAAAATGGGGAGGTTGAAGTGTTGGGTACTGAATTTAATATCAGATCTAGAGGTGACGAAATGGAAGTGGAAGTGGAAGATGGTGAAGTTGAATTTAAATCTCAGGGTGAAAATCACGGACTGAAACGTGGTCAGAGTGGTATTTTTATTCGTGGCAACAAAATAAAAATTGGTAAAGCTAAATTCAAATTCAAATTGTGGATTGGAGACATGGAAATCGAATTCAAAACCCACGGTAAGCCAATGAAACACGCTCCAAAACACATGAATAAATACATGAAGGAGATGGAAAAGGATTATAAAAAATCAAATCACGATCTTAAGAAAAACGATAATAAATCTCCTAATAAAATATTAAAAGACCTTAATAAAGGGTCTGACAAACAGCAAAAAGGTGCACGAAAAGATGCAGTAAAGGCTAAAAAAGGAAATTAATCTTGATTATTAAGGGTGTAGTACCATGGTTTGATGCATGATATTACACTCTTCAAAAATCTTACCGTCGGCAATAAAGCCATGTTTTGAATATAGGGGAACCACCTCTACCTGTGCATGAAGATAAACTGGCTTCTTATCGGGATTGTGTTTTGTAACATCTGATAATACTTTCTGAACCAAAGCCTCTCCTACTCCATTTCTTCTTGCTTTTTTTAAGACAGCGAAGCGCTCTAGTTTGATTTTCTCATCCTCTGTCCAACGCCATCTGGCTGCACCTACTGGAATATCATTTAAAAAGGCGACATAGTGGTGAGATTCTTCGTCTAAGCCATCGAATTCATCCGGTTCAGAAACCATTTGTTCGACCATAAAGACTTCCTTTCGAATTTCAAAACATTGAATTAAATCCTGTTCAGTTTTTACTTTTCTTACCTCTATCTTCATCGGTGGTGTGTTTATCGTAGGCTTCAATGATGTCTTTGACTAATTTATGACGGATAACGTCCTTATCCGATAGAAGTACATGTCCGATGCCTTTTATACCTTTAAGAATTCGGGTAGCTTCAACTAGGCCCGATTGCTGATTTCGGGGTAAGTCTATCTGACTAGTATCTCCGGTTATAATCATCTTCGATTTAGGTCCCATTCTCGTTAGGAACATTTTAATCTGCATGGGAGTGGTATTCTGTGCTTCATCCAATAGAATAAAGGCATCATTTAAAGTTCTTCCACGCATATAAGCCAGTGGTGCAATTTCAATTATGCCACTTTCCATATAATACCTCAGTTTTTCTACTGGAATCATATCTCTAAGGGCATCATAAATCGGTCGTAAATACGGATCTAGCTTTTCCTTCAAATCGCCGGGTAAGAATCCGAGGTTTTCTCCAGCTTCCACGGCAGGACGTGTAATTATGATTTTTTTAACCTGCTTATTCTTTAATGCCTGAACCGCAAGGGCTACCGAGATATACGTTTTACCTGTACCGGCAGGGCCTACAGCAAATACCAAATCATTATCCTGTAAAGAATACACCAATTTTTGTTGGTTGATCGTTTTGGGCTTAATTGCCGATCCACGGGTTCCAAAAATCAGTACATTTTTTGAGTCATCAGGAATGGTAGCTTCCGTCTCTTCCGCGACATAACTGCGAACATTATCTTCAGTGATTTTGCCATATTGATGATAATGGTGCACCAAATTGCGGATCACATCATTAATTTTTATCAATTCTGTGGTATCACCTTTAATCCGAATTTCATTTCCTCTGGATACAATTTTGCTCTTGGGAAATGCGTTCGCTACTTCTTCGATGTTTTTATTTTGAACGCCCAAAAAATCAACTAATTCGACGTTTTCAAGAGTTATTATTTTCTCAATCAAATGTTTGTAATTAAAATGCGAATATTAATACGAAAAAATTACTTTTGTACTATATACAAAAATAACAAATCTAGACCGCACAACAACGAAAAGGAACGGTAAAAATTAAACTGCATGGCCATTATTACTTTTCTTTCTGATTTTGGAACTCAAGACCATTACGTAGCTGCGGTTAAGGCTAAAATACTTTCTAAAAATCCTGGAATACAGATTGTTGACATTTCGCACCAAGTTCCATCAGGTCATATTGCTTATGGTGCCTTTTTATTGAAAAGTGTTTATAAATTATTCCCTCCCGGGACCGTTCATTTGGTGGCCATCGACGATCCGTACGAAAAACCCAGTGATATGGTCGCCGTTAAAATGGAAAATCATTATTTCTTGGGCGCCGATAATGGGTTACTTGGATTAGTATCCGACACTCAAAATCATTTGGTTGCGGGCATTCAACTGTTGGATAAGTCAACCACTTTCCCTTGTTTGGAATATCTTGCCCCGGCTGCAGCGCATTTAGCCAGTGGGGCCGATTTTAATAATATAGGTAATCATAAAGAAACTTTTAAAAAGATGCTGGGGCGGCATTTACGCGCTACCAAAGCACAAATTATTGGTCATGTGATACATGTAGATCACTACGGAAACCTCATTACCAATATTGATAAAACAACTTTTTTACACCTGTCTAACGGCCGCGCATTTCAAATTAATTTTGGAAGAGAAACAACGAATAAAATTAACGACGGGTACTATAGTGTAGAGCCTGGTGATTGTTTTGTTGTATTTAATCAATTAGGGTTAATTGAAATTGGAATAAAACAAGGCAAGGCAACTAAATTATTAGGTTTAGGATACGATAGTACGGTAATTATTAACTTTCCGGGAACATGATAAACAGAATTGTACGGATGACATTCAGGGAAGATTACGTCTCTGATTTTTTAGAATTATTTGAAGAGAATAAGCAAGCGATTCGGAATCAGCAAGGCTGTTTATATTTAGAATTATGGAGAGACGCAAATCATCCTAATTCTTTTACCACTTATAGCAAGTGGGAACAAGAGGAAGATTTAGATCGATATCGCAATTCTGATCTTTTTAAGGCGGTATGGAAACGTACAAAAATCGGATTTTCGGAATCCCCCCAAGCAAATTCCTATAAATCTATTGCTCAGATATTTTGATTAATAAAAATTCTTTAGATATTTGTGCTCCCAAACGGGAAGCCCTTAAAAGTAAGGGAAAAATGACCTAGAAAATGGGTCATGCCACAGGCCAAAGTGGCAGCACCTGACTACGTCAGGCAGGCCTGCCTGACGTAGTCAGGTTGGTAGACGCGATTGGTAGACTTGCCAAAGTGGCGGAATTGGTAGACGCGCACGACTCAAACTCGTGTTCCGCAAGGAGTGTGGGTTCGATTCCCACCTTTGGTACAAAAAAGCCCGCACAGCGGGCTTTTTTGATTTTAAATTTTAGATTCTAAATTTTAGATTTTAAAATATTGGCACCTACCTTTGGTACAAAAAAGCCAAAATAGAAAGAGTGTGAGGGCAAGGATGCTTTTTCTGATTCTGAATCAATCTGTTATTCTTACCTAAATATCATTATTCACTAATGAGCTCACCTAATCTCTTCAATACTAA
>JAHEMU010000223.1 GCA_024643485.1 Cytophagales bacterium | reverse complement strand
ATACTTCCACAAGGTAATCCGTACTATTAACAAGCGGAACCTCCATTATTTTTTGTCCAGAAATGTTATTTCCATTAGTATATAAATCTTCAAAGAGAATGATATCGTAATTTTTTTCGTTCATAAAACATTCTGTGCAACAATCAAAAGTGTCAGGATAATCTGGAGGCCCAGGAAGGCTTGTGAGTATTTTATGATACCCTTCCCAGGTCCATTTGTAATAATTCCCGCCTGTTTCTAGGTCCGCTGTATTTAAATAAACACCTAAATTCCCAGAAATAGGATCATATTCACTATACAAACTTTCAATTTCAGGAACAGGGTTTATCTTAATGATTTCCGATCGTATTACCTCACCATTGAACTGAATTTCTAAGTAATAAGTATTACCTATAGTCCCTTGGAAGGTGAGGTCATTGCTTAAGTATTCACCATTGGATTGATGATCAAAATCCGTTACTTTTCCAGTTTCAATTTCAAATAATGAGATAGATGCGGTAGTAAATGGTTTTGGGCTTTTAAATTCATCGGGATTTGAAGAATATTCTGCACTATAGCTAAGTTTTACTGAATAGGGCCCTGGTAAATTGGTAATTAATCCTTCAACTACAAGAACTGGAACAGTATCCTTTCCGCCTACATTAATTTCTTCAATGCATGAACTAAACAGAAATGTGGATGTGATGATTGCTATGAAAAAGGTAATTCTCATTGGAGTTCAGCGATAGTAAAACGATAAGTAATGGATGGAAATGCACTTCCCAAAATTGATAATTGGTATGATTGTGGTAAAATTCCACTATCAGTAGTCTTAAAAAAGACAGAATAGGCATTTTTTCTAGCGTAAACATTATAAACACTGAAAATGAAATCACCATCAAACAATTTTTCCTTTTTCAAGTTGCCTTTTAACGTCATTGATAAGTCGAGCCTGTGATAATTTGGAATCGATTCCTCATTTCTATACCCGTATTGTGGGAACAGGCGATTATTAAAAAGATATGCTCCCGCAGGAACGGTTAAAGGGCGCCCACTATTGAATACAAAGTTGCCTGAAAGACTGATTTTTCTTCCAAGTTTATAATTTGCAGAGATATTGAGCTGATGGGGCCTGTTAAAATCAGAAAGGTATTTATCACTCCCAACTTGATTATCCAAACGATTTCCAGTATTGAAATTCCTTGTTGAATGGACATAACTGTACGAGATCCAACCATTGAGCTTTCCCCGCTTTTCTATTTTCCATTCGCTACCCCAACTATCTCCTTTTGTATTAATTAATGCAGTTTCAATTTGAGAATTAAGGAATATCCTCGCTCCATCTCTATAATCTATGATCCCGATTGTTTTCTTATAAAATAATTCAGAATAGAAATAGTAGTTGAGGCGATTTGAATGGAATCCAAGATTAATTTGATGTGCTCGTGTGGGGCGTAAATAGCTATTGTTTAATTTCCAATAATCCGTTGGGGCAATCGATAGAGAGTTGGAGATTAAATGAATATTTTGACTCATAGTTTGAATTCCTGCTTTTAAACTATTTCTGTTATTTATTTGATAGGAGACACTTATTCGGGGCTCTACCAATAATCTAAAGTCATGAGGCTCGTATTTACCAAAGCTCAAAGTGTCTGAAACTTCAAAAATTTCAGGGTTATTATTGTTTACATAATTGAGTTGATCTCCGCCTCCAATGTTGAAAAAGCCACCAATCCTCATCCCAGCCTCCATTTTAAGAGCGGTATTTATGTCCTTAGCTCCTGAAATATATCCCATAATTTCCATCCCATTTTCTTGTTGTGGCAAGAAGGGATTTATAGAACTCTCCGGTGCATTTGGGGTTAATTTCCCGCTGTTTAATTGATAAAGGTTTATTTCTGAACCAAAATCTATTACCTGACTTTTATTCGATATAATTGAGTAATTAGCCTTTAAGCCGTGTTGATTGATGAAATTGGAATACTTAAACTCCTGAAATGGCTGATTCCCGGATATATTATTGTTGTAATTACTTTTTGTGGCGATTATTTCGAGTGATTTAGCAGAATTGATGATTTTATTATATCGGATTGACATACCAAAATTATTCCATTGAAATGAGGTGTCACTGGCTAAAGAAAATAAATCAGTTCCTCTATAAATTGTTGCTGATATTGACCGTTTATTATCAATGGAATAGGAAATCTTTGAATTAAGATCGTTAAATGTTGCTTTACTTTTACTAACGTTTTTGTCGGGAATTAACTGAATTAGCCATTCGGGATAGGCGGCACGATACCCCATTATTATACTCCCCTTTCCTTTTGCAAACGGACTTTCTACACTCACCCGACTTAAAATGGATCCTGCGCTAACATTTATTTTGCGTTTTTCCTTCGAACCATCCCTTGCTTCAATCAAAAAAACAGAGGAACTTCTGCCACCATAATAAGAAGGAGTGCCTCCTTTATATAAACTAAAGCTTTGAATCATATCAGGATTAAATACACTCATAAACCCCAATAGATGCCCCGTATTATATATAGGTATATGATCATATAATACTAAGTTTTCGTCGCTATTTCCGCCTCTGACATTAAATCCATTGCTTCCTTCACCTGAAGTACCTACGCCAGGAAGGGAGGTGATACTTTTGATAATATCGACCTCACCCATAAAGGTAGGTTGTTCCTCAATACTTTTAATCGATACTCTTTCAAGTCCACTGGAGGGGCGGCTGATGCGATCTGAAAATTGATCGGCATAAACTATTACCTCATTTAACTGTTTGCTTTCTTGAAATAATTCAAAAGTCAATTCTAGGTCTTCGGTGGTGATAATTTGGCTAGAGTATGGTTCGTATCCAAAACTTCGCAAATCAACGGTACTTTTACCTGTTGGGATGCTCAATGTAAAAGTTCCATCAGTAGCGGTAGTCGTAAAGTAGGCTCCATTTTCAACTACAATACTTGCACCGGGGATGCCCACTTGTGAAGATCCATCTATTATTTTACCTGTTAATGTTTTAAGCAATTCATTCCTAGCGGCAATAGTACGGCTTATTGCTTCTTCTGTGGCTGTAGAGTTTACAGATGCTTTCACTTGAATATCTTGACTCAAATTTTTGGTTGGAACAAGATAAAAGTCTATATCATTGATGGTGATAAATCCGATGTTTGTTGAAGTTAACACCATTCGAAGTGCGTCTCCAACTGATAAATTACTTGATGGACTTTTGGAGATGTTAAATCCATCAACAAGTTCTGAGTCAAAAATGATATTCACCTTTTTTGATGCTGCTAAATTTTTTAATGCTTCTTCGAGGGAGTAAGTTTTTTCTGAATTTTGACCGAAAGAACAGGTGTAAGACAGAACAACAGAAATGAGAAGTAAATATAGTTTCAAAGGATATACTCTAAAAGTGTAAATGGGATTCAATTCGGCAATTTTAATTAAAAAATATGACATTGAATTGAATTATTAAATTTTATTATAGTTATGAGCGGAATTTTTTAAGATGTATAAAAAGTATTAAAATTTAATTATATTTGCATCGACGTGGTATGAAACGTCATTTAATTATTTTAATCTAAACCTATTCTATTATGAAGAAAGCTTTACTACTTGTAGTTGCTGCTTTTTGTTCATTTGCATTTGCTTATGCGCAAGAACGCACAATTTCAGGAAAAGTTACTTCCTCGGAAGATGGAAGTACCTTGCCTGGCGTAAGTATCCAGTTAAAGGGTACAACAACAGGAGTTATCACTGACCTTGACGGAGGTTATAAGCTCAGTGTTCCTGCAAATGGGGGTGTCCTCGTTTACTCATTTATCGGTATGGTATCTAAAGAAGTTACCATCGGTAATCAAACTGTAATTGATGTTGTACTTGAATCGGATGTTCAAGTATTATCAGAAATTATTGTTTCCGGTGTTGCCGCAAACACACCTCGTGAAAAACTGACCGTTTCGGTTGCGAAGGTTGATGCGGAAACCTTAAATGCAGTTCCTGCAACATCTGTTTCCCGATCTCTTTCAGGAAAAGTTTCAGGGGTGCGAATTTCAAATACCAGTGGTACTCCAGGTGGAGGATCCGACATTCAGTTACGTGCTGATAATAACTTAGGAGTAGGTTCTAGTCCTATGGTTATTATGGATGGAATTATCCTTGAAGGTGGTTTGTCTGATATTAACCCTGACGATATCGAGTCAATCGAGGTTGTGAGAGGTGCTTCAGCATCTTCACTTTACGGTTCTCGTGCTGGTAATGGTGTTATTGTAATTACTTCGAAAAGGGGAAAAAACCAAAAAGTGGGTTCAACACAAATTACAGTTAGAAATGAAATGGGTTTCCAAGAATTGGAGCGTTTCATTGATTTAGCTGAACATCATTCATTTTCTCTAGCATCTGACTATCAATCTCAAACATCTTACACTAAATACGATGGTGTAACTTACCCTGCTGGTTATGTTGGAGGTTATAGTGATCAAATTGCTGGTTCAAGAGGCCTAGATGCTGACCATTACATGGACAATCCATTTGGTTTAAATATCAACCAACAAGACAAATTGTTCAAAACTGGTGTAAATACAGTGAATTTTGTTTCTGTTTCTAACAGAACTGAAAACACAAATATGTATGCTTCTTTTGAGAGAAATACCCAGGAAGGTATCATTTCAAATACTGATGGTTATTCAAGAAATAGTTTTAGAATTAACTTGGATCACAACATCAACGAGTGGTTGAGGTTCTCAGCTTCAAATTTATTGGTGAATTCATATTCAAATACACCAGGTGGTGGAGGTGGAATTTTCTTCGACATCGTTTTAGCTGAACCAGATAATAATTTGGACTTAGAAAATCCTGATGGACAACCTTATTATATTCGTCACAATCACTGGAGCAATGAAACTAATCCATTGTACAGCACTTGGAAAAACCAACGTGATGATAAAACAAGAAGATTTTTAACTAATTATAAATTGACTGCAGATGCTACCGATTGGTTATCATTCGAGTATTCGTATTCAATGGAGTTAATCAATTATCGTTATACTAGCTACAACCCATACGATACTTGGGAATTGAATTCAAGTGGTGGAAATCCACTAGGAATTGATTACTCTAAAGGTAGTTTGTACAAATATTCTGATGAAAGACTAGCTCAAACATCTTCAGTAACTGCCAATTTTGACCAAAAATTCGGTGATTTATTAGTAAGAGGTAAATTGAGTTACTTATGGGAAGGTAATGACTGGGAATATTTT
>JAHEMU010000222.1 GCA_024643485.1 Cytophagales bacterium | reverse complement strand
TCGATCATTATAGAGCCTCAGTTAAACGATTTGGAGCATATAATTTGGAAGCTTGCCTTGGTGCCGGATACATTTCATTATATCATAGTAAAGAATATGAAACGGCGATTTATTATTTCCAAAAATCATTTGATTTTACCAATAACGATAGCTTAGAATCCATTTTAACCTATCGTATAGGGATTGCTTCTATGAGAATGAAGGATTTCACAGGAGCAAAAGAAGCGTTAGAAAAAGTGGAAAATAACCCCTTACTAAAAGACTCAGTGATACTGATGATGTCTGAAATAAATGCCTACGCACTATATGATTATGCTTCCGCAATTGATCAATTCGATTACTTAATAGAAAATAATATTAATAATAGCTTGTCCTGGTTTGGAAAAGGGTACTGTTTATATAATCTTTCCAATTTCACTGGAGCAAGAGAATGCTATACCAATGCAATTAATATTGACAAAAAATTCGCAATAGCATATTATTTTAGAGGCCTAAGTCAGGTATCGCTGAAAGACAGTTTAGAATATTGCGCTGACTTCGACGAGTCTTTACGATTGGGATATACCGCTGCGAAACAGGCCGTTTCAAAATTCTGCAAAAACAACTGACAAAGTTTGTATTGAATGATAAAATCTTGATTTTTACTCTTGGATAATGTTAGTTTTGCCTAAACATGAATAATGAGCAACCAAGAGGCTAAAAATCGAATTGATGAATTATCGATATTATTACATCGATACAATCATCTTTACTATACCGAAGATAAGAGTGAAATTTCAGATTTTGAATTTGACCAATTAATGGCCGAGCTTATTTCACTTGAAACAAAATTCCCTGAATTTTTAACCACACATTCTCCATCCCAACGCGTAGGTGGATCTGTTACCAAGGAATTTGAAAATGTTGTTCATAAATACCCTATGCTATCCTTGGGCAATACCTATTCGTGGGAAGAACTCCAAGAATTTGATGCAAGAGTTGAAAAGGGATTAGGTTCATCCGACTATGAATATTTTTGTGAACTTAAATTTGATGGAGTCGCATTGAGTATCAGCTATGACCAAGGCCAATTAAAACGAGGAGTTACTCGTGGAGATGGAACCAAAGGTGATGATATCACCACCAACGTCAAAACCATACGTTCATTACCCATCATAATCCCCAAATTAACAGAAGCTTTCGAAGTAAGAGGTGAGGCATTTTTATCGAAGGATGTTTTTCAAGCACTAAATGAAAAACGCGCATCAGAAGGAGAAGAATTGTATGCCAACGCACGAAATACGGCTTCAGGCACGTTAAAAATGCAGGATTCTGCTGAGGTTGCTAGAAGAAAGGTAAGCTGTTATATATACTCTTTTCTTTCAGAAAACGATTTATTTCAAAGTCAGGAAGAAGCGATAATAGGATTGAAAAAGGTGGGATTTCCAATTTCTCCCACCTATAAAAAGTGCAAAAATATTCACGAAGTTTTTGAATATATCACTACTTGGGAACAGAAAAGGCATGAATTACCGGTCGAAACGGATGGGATTGTAATTAAAGTTAACAATTACGCACAACAAGAGGAATTAGGTTTTACAGCTAAAATTCCCCGTTGGGCTATTGCTTATAAATATAAAGCAGAGAGTGCGACTACGCAATTACTCAATATTACCTATCAAGTAGGTAGAACCGGCGCGGTTACTCCAGTGGCAGAATTACAGCCTGTTTTACTTGCAGGAACTACTGTAAAACGTGCTTCTCTTCATAATGCCAATGAAATTCAAAGACTAGGGCTGCATATTGGAGATTTTGTACATGTTGAAAAAGGTGGAGAAATCATCCCTAAAATAACGGGGGTTGATATTACCTCTAGAAACCTTCACAGTGAAGAGGTAACCTATATAACTCACTGTCCGGAATGCGGTACAGAGCTAGTAAGGACAGAAGGTGAAGCCAATCACTATTGTCCTAATACTGCTCAATGTCCGCCACAAATAAAGGGTAAAATTGAACATTTTATAGACCGAAAGGCAATGAATATAGATAGCTTGGGAGAGCAAACCATCAAGCAGCTATTTGATGCTTCTTTGGTTCGGACACCAGCCGATTTATATGAATTAACGTATGATCAAATTATTTCTCTGGAAGGCTTTAAAGACTTATCGACTAAAAAAATACTACAAGGTATTGAGCAATCTAAAGAAATTCCTTTTCGAGTAGTATTATTCGCACTTGGAATTCGCTTTGTTGGAAAAACCGTAGCTGTTAAACTTGCAACTCATTTTGGAAATATAGAGTTATTGATGAATGCCACAAGAGAAGAACTTATCGCAATTCCTGAAATTGGCGAACGAATTGCAGATAGTTTAATAGAGCACTTCAATAAGGAAGAGAACAAAATTGAAATTAAAAGATTACAAAATGCGGGACTTTGTTTTATAGAGGAAAAAGAAGATTTGGCAAGTGTTATTTTAGAAGGTAAAACTTTTGTAATTTCGGGAGTATTTTCCAAATTCAGCAGAGAGGAAATAGGCGGAATGATTACTTCAAATGGAGGTAAATTAGTTTCTTCGATCTCATCAAAACTCAATTACCTGGTGGCAGGTGAAAAAATGGGTCCTGCAAAATTAGAAAAAGCAACAACCTTGGGAATAGAAATTATTTCTGAAGATCAATTTTTAAAACTGTTGGAAAACGGGGATTATGTTTAAAAAATCATTTTTAAAATATCGCACGAAAAAAGCAAATAAATTAAATTCAGACGCCCGAATGTCTGTAAAATATGGCAGTGCTAAGAAAATAGGGTTGATTTTCACGATAGACGATATCCAAAAACACCACGCCATTAAAAAGTTGATTGACGATTTCAAAAGCGATAACAAAGAAGTAATAGCGATTGCCTATTTGCCATCAGGAAAGGATAATTATGAATTTTTGTTTGATTTTTTCACAAACAAAGAAATTAACTTTTGGGGTCAACTTACAAATGAAAAAGCCCTTTCATTTTTAGAAAATGAGTTTGATTTCATATTTAACTTAGATAAAAAGACCAATATTTATACTCGTTTTTTATTAGCTAATTCAAACGCAAAATGCAGGGCAGGGAATTTTTCCGAAGAGGACGACGCTTTATTTGAGTTTATGATTAAACCAACAAACAGCGATATTAATTCTTTATTTAGTGATTTAATTCGATACATAAAAAAAATCTAATACCATGAATATGGAGCTTCAGGGAGTAGGTGTTGCACTTGTGACACCGTTTAACAAAGATTTATCAATTGATTTTAATGGGTTAGCTCGCCTGTTAAATCATTTAGAAGAGGTAGCTGATTATTTAGTCGTAATGGGAACGACTGGGGAGTCTGCCACGTTAACTGAATCGGAAAAAAAGCAAATATTAGCCTTTGTAATTGAAAATACTTCACTTCCAATCGTTTACGGAATTGGAGGAAACAATACAAATCAAGTCATTGAAATCTTAAAAAACACTCAATTTGAAGGCATAACAGCCATATTATCAGTTTCTCCTTCCTATAATAAGCCTCCTCAACGTGGTATTGTAGAACATTATAAACTAATCGCAAAACATTCACCTGTTCCGGTTATCATGTATAATGTTCCCTCTCGCACAGGTTCAAATATGCTCCCTTCTACGACCATTGAACTTTCAAGCGTAGAAAATATCATTGGATTGAAAGAAGCCAATACGGAACTGGACCAATACCAAAGCATTGCATCCGGAATAAAAGAAACTTTTATGTTAATCAGTGGAGACGATATGAATTATCTCAACATTCTAGCCGTTGGCGGAAATGGTTTAATCTCTGTATTAGCAAATGCTTTTCCAATACCGTTTAAAAAAGCAACTCAATTATTTAAATCAGGAGAAACTGTAAAAGCAAATAAAATGCTTTTGAGCCTCCACCCAATTAACTCCTTTATGTACAAAGAAGGAAACCCTGTAGGGATTAAATCGGCACTTGCTGCATTGGGAATTTGTGGTCCATGGGTGCGCTTACCATTAGTAGAAGCGTCTGAACAACTAGCTCAACAAATAAAATTAGAGGTGCAAAAAGTTATTTAACAAACCGCTTAGCGTAAGTTTTCGCACCTTCCCATTCTTGAGGAGTCACCACTTCTTCAGTCGCAAATAAATCCAATAACCAGTTGACTATTTCTTTTTTGTAGCCGAACTTCAAGACTGTGTCTTCACAAAACGCAATTTCGTCAGGCTCAACAATTCCATCGGCATAAATTAGCTGCATGATATCAAAGAGTTGATCCATTTTTTGCTCGTGATCGGGAGGCACCACCAATGAAAATTCCTTTCTATTGGCAATCATTTTTTTTATATGCTGTTCTTTTAAACCGTATTTAACCCCTAATTTATAGATTAATTGCTCTTCAGCTTCGTGGAAATCCCCATCTGATCGTGCCAACGCTATCAAATTCCTTAAGTGACTTTTCTTAAAAGTCAAAAACTGGTGTTCAAAAAAACCTCTCATGTAATTTTATTTATTCCCTAAAATAATAAAAATAGCGCAATATTGATAAATAGATTTTCAGAAATTAGCTTTCGCCTAACTCAGACTTAAAAAATTGTTCGTACTGTTCGAGAGTTCTGCTAAATGTAAATTCTTCAAAAGCGGTAATTTTTCCATTTTTAATTAATTTACTTTTAAGATCCGTATCATGTCTCAACATTTTTAACTGGCTTTTAAGCATTTCAATATCACCATCATCGAATAGTAAGCCATTTTCATTATGACGGACAACGTTTTTAATTCCGCCAAAATTGGTAGCAATTACAGGACATTCCATCGCCATCGCCTCTACCAACACAAGCCCAAACCCATCCGTTACCGAGGGTAGGACCTTTACATCGAATGCTTTATACCAGTTGAGGATATCAGAACCATCTATTTTTCCTAATACAGTTATTTGTTTCTTAATTTTTGAAGATAATTTTAACTTATCCAACCTCCAATCTTCAATACCAGCAAAAAACAGCCGGATGCTAGGGTCGTTGAGCTCTTCCACCGCTTGAATTAATTGTTTTTGGCTTTTCATTCTTGCTACACACCCAATAATAAATTCACCCTCTTTTTTATTGACTATTTTTTTCACCTCCTCTACCCTTTCTTGACTCCATTCCTCATAACGTGAAGCGGGTATTCCATTATATATTACCTTCAAATGACTTTCTGGAAAGCCATTGTTAAGAAATATTTTCTTAAGCTCATCACTAATTACAATGATTTTCTCCGTT
>JAHEMU010000221.1 GCA_024643485.1 Cytophagales bacterium | reverse complement strand
GGACTTCGTGAGCAGGTATATCATAAAATAGCCGAAAGGCGAATGACGGACAGGGATCAATTGGAAGAAATCTTTCATAAAATGGTTGATTTACGTCATAAAGTGGCACTAAATGCGGGTTTTGATAATTTTAGAGATTATAAATTCCGTTCGATGGGCCGATTCGACTATACACCCGCGGATTGTTTTGAATTTCATCAGGCGGTAGCAGAAGAAGTAGTTCCGCTGTTAGATATAATTGAAGATGAGCGTAAAAAAGCATTAAAATTATCAGATTTAAGGCCGTGGGATAAAGCGGTAGACACTTCGGGAAAACCAGCATTAAAACCATTTTCTAATGCTGATGAATTGTTAAAAAAAACCATCACATGCTTCAATCGTCTCGATCCATATTTCGGCGAATGCCTTGAAACAATGCATAAAATGGGGCATTTAGACCTTGATAGCAGAAAAGGTAAAGCCCCGGGTGGATATAATTACCCCTTGGCAGAAAGTGGAGTCCCTTTTATTTTTATGAATGCCACTAGTACCTTACGCGATATGGTTACCTTGTTGCACGAAGGAGGACATGCCGTTCATAGTTTTTTGACTGAGGCGTTGGAGTTGAATGACTTTAAAAATACCCCATCAGAAGTTGCAGAATTAGCTAGTATGTCGATGGAATTAATTACCATGGATCATTGGGATGTGTTTTTTGAATCGGAAGAGGAATTAAATAGAGCGAAGAAAGAACATCTAGAGCAGCTAATTGAAACGTTACCTTGGGTGGCTTGTATTGATAAATTTCAACATTGGATTTATGAAAATGCCCAAGCTACAAAACCAGAAAGAACAAAAGCATGGGAGCAAATACTTTCTTCTTATTCAGATACCATTACCGATTGGTCTGGGTTAGAAGATATCAAGAAGTTCATTTGGCACAGACAATTGCATTTATTTGAAGTGCCTTTTTATTATATAGAGTATGGTATGGCACAACTAGGTGCAGTAGCCGTTTGGAAAAATTATAAGGAAAACTCAGCGAAGGGACTTGAGGGTTACAAAGCCGCACTAAAATTGGGTTATACTCGTAGTATCCCTCAAATTTATGAAGCTGGAGGTATTCACTTTGATTTTAGTAAGAAGTATATAAAAGAACTTATGGCGTTTGTCAAGACACAAATCCCCAATATTTAAACAAAAAAAGCAATGCTTCTGCATTGCTTTTTTTGTGTTAATTAAACAATTAAATGTTATTTAATTTTCTTTTGAGTTAAGTAGCTTAACGAAGCGAAAACAGTTTTGTAAAGTTTTGAATCTTTACCAGTAATTTTGGCTAATGCTTCCATGTCAGCAACACCTACTCTAGATTTCCCAAATACCAATTGCTTGATATCAGCACTTTTATCCGCGGTAGTGATTCTGCCCTCAATGCCTTTTTTTGTAGCTTCTTCAATAGAATAAACATTTCCGTCTGTACCTGTAAATACATAAGAAACTTCACTCATCTCCGACATAAGTTCGATTAAGTTCATGTTTTTATTTTATTTATAATTGTTAGTTAGGTACACAAATTTAATTAGAATGATATGGTTCACAAGTAATTAACAATAGCTTGAGAAAAAATGTTTGAAAACGCTAATTTATTTATGTAGGAATTTGAAGAAAGTGTAATTATTCAATTAAAAATGTTATTGATAATTACTTTTTTAAATAATTTAATCAGTACTAAGGGTTATTAAACCTGAAAGGAATTGCCGCCTTCTCTGTTGCTATATTGGGCGGAAAGCTTCATTGACGGGCAATAACTGGTAGTTAAAATCAAATATTGCTTGATTTTCCCAAACTGAGCCATTTTTTGATTCTGGTCCATCGAATGCGACTAACTCTGCTCCCCAATAACAAAATCCCAAAAGCTGGTTATTATAATAAGCCATATTTCTGATTTGCATCATGAAAGCCAACTGCCCTTCAGGTGAGGCAGGGTAGTCAGGAATTATTTGATCGGTACTTCCTAAAATATTGTTTGTCCAATCATTCCATCCTAGAGTAAATGGATAAGCAGTTTCTGCTATTACAACAGGTTTCCCAACACTGTTAATTACCCATTCAATGGTATTTTGCACTGAGTTTAATTCCTTGCCGTGCCAGATAGGATAATAAGACAATCCCGCAATATCATAATCAATTATTGAAATTGAACTGAAATAAGAAGCTGGATTATTCATTCCGGCATAATGGATGATGATTTGTGTATTTGGATTGACTTCTCTTACCGCTTTTGAGCCTTCGGATAATAAGGCTAAAAATTGCGCATTATTTGAATTCTTGTTTCCCATAGGAAGTAAAATACCCGCATTAATTTCATTCCCAATCTGAATAAAATCTGGAGCTATGGCTTTCATTATTTTCTTAGTATATCGGTATACACTGTCCTTTAACACCGAAAAATTTGCTTGCTGCCAAGCTGCAGGTGTTATTTGTTTTCCAGGATCCGCCCAAGTGTCTGAAAAATGTGGTGTTAGCCATACCTGTAGCCCCGCATCATGAAGTTGTGAGGCGAAAGTAGTCACTTCTTCTAAACTAGAGTGTACTGTTGACGGTGTATGCCATAATCGTAACCTAACCGTATTAACCCCCTTTTCCTTTAACATAGAAATTAAGTCAGCAGTATCTCCATTTTCATCTTTAAAAATAATGCCGGCATTGTTTATTTTTGGAAAATCAGACAAATCAACAGCCCGAATGGGTACACTTCCTTCAAAATCATCAATTATAATAGGATCATCTTTTCCGCACGAAAAAATGAAAATGAAGGAAAAAATGTAGAGGTATTTCATTACTGCAATTAATTCTGATTCAAAGTTAATTTAATTTTCTAAAACAAACATGAACAAAGTGTTGTTCAGCTCCATTAGGTGTTATATGCATAGATTCTGATGATTTCAACATTTCAAAATCATCAGAAAATAGATCCTTTAATTGAGAAATGGAATATTGTTGGACAGGTAAACCACTACAGCGTTTTGGCCCATTGTTTGAAAAGGTACTTAAAGCAAAAAGACCATGCGGCTCTAAATTTTTAATAAGGATGTCTTTATATTTTTGAACATCATTGGGGTCTGTAAGAAAATGAAATACAGCCCGATCATGCCAAATCTTATAATGTTGTGTTGGATTAAATGCTAGAATATTACAGCAGATCCAATTCACTAGCGATGAGTTTTTATTTAGACGGACTTTTGCACGTTCTATTGCGGCTAAAGAAATATCCAGAATGTTTAAATTTGTGAAGTTAGTCTCAATTAGTGAATCCACTAAATAACTATCACCGCCACCTATATCAATTATAGAGGCTGATTTGGATATATTGAATTGATCTAAAATATTGGATAAAAACTTAGGATGTTCTTGTATCCAACTGAACTCATTGGTTGCTTTGGATTGGTAAATGCTTTCCCAATGATCTTTTACATTCATTTTTCCTTGGAAAATAAGTGGAACAAAATTTGAGGTAGAACTGGTAAGAAAGGTAATCGATAATTTGGAGAAATAATTTTATTTTAATCTAAAAATCCGAGAAATGACCTATGATTTGAAAATAAATAGAATCGATAAGGTTCATTTCATTGTGTGAAGAATTTATATTAATTTACCCTAAAATTCAATTAAATGAAGGCACTACTCATCATGCTTTTTGTGTTTGCTTCGATATTTATCCAAGCACAGTCTAATTATTATGTGATTCTAAGGAATGGAAAAGTAATTGAAAATTTTGATATCAATATAAAGCGACCATTGTTCAAAAAACCATACGTTGAGATTGGTTCCGATCAAAAATATGACCTTTTTCAGGTGGATAAATTAAACTTTAGGCATGGGTATTATGCCGTGAGGGAATTGAGTTCAGGTAGAAATTCGGATCTTCTGGAAGTTGAAACAGAGGGGACTATTTCTATTTTTTATCAAATTAAGATTTCTTCGAATTACGACCCCTATATGGGGTACGGCATGTATAATAGTACTGCAAGAAAGGTGTACTACATGGAAAAAGAGCGGTTTCTAACCCAAAAATTAACTGTTAATAATGTTTCGCGAGCCGTGCAGGATCACCTTCCTAGTCTTGAATTTGCGAATAAAGCTAGAAATGCAGGAATGATTACCACCGCTGGATATGTTGCAGGTTTAGCATTGACCTTTACGGGATTAGCTCAGTCCAAAGTAGATCCAAATACAGGTAATATAAAATTTTCCCCTTTAGTATTTGTTGGTTTAGGCGTTTCTATCATTCCATTAATTTCAGGTTCACATAAAGAAAAGAATTTGTTTAGGGCTATTATGACCTATAACGAAGCTCATAAATAATATTAAAATGGCCATTTTCATTTTATAACGTCTCATTATTATTTAGCTTTAATAATTCTACATAAAGTTAAATAATGAAAATGAACCTATTTAAACTCCTTCCCGTTTTAACTGTTTTTGCAATTTTTCAAAGTTGTACTCCAAAAGCTGAAAAAGTTCCACTTTTGGTCATTCATGAAGATAAGGAAACCCTTGACGCAAGGCGAAGTGAGATTGTAAATAGTACACCAATAAAGCTTGCTGATGGCTTAAAATTAGATCTTTGGGCGACAGATTCATTGGCACCAGATCCCATTGCGATTTCAATAGATGACCAGGGAAGGGTGTATTTAACTCGTACAAATCGACAAAAACATTCTGAATTTGATATTCGAGGGTTTCGTGATTGGATGACTCCTTCTATCAGCTTTCAATCGGTAGAAGACAGAAGGAATTTTCTGCATACCACCTTCGCAACTGAGAATAGTGAAAAAAATAATTGGCTTGCCGATTTAAATCAAGATAGTATTCATGATTGGAGAGACCTTACGGTTGAAAAAGAAGAGGTTTGGAGGCTCGAGGATACGGATAACGACGGAATGGCGGATATTTCGACGCGAATTGTTAATGATTTTAATGATGAGATAACCGATGTAGCAGGTGCGCTTTTGGTTCGAAAAAATGATATGTTTATTGGAGTTGGACCTGATATGTGGAGGTTAACGGACAGTGATAAAGACGGAGCTCCGGACAAAAAGGAATCAATCGCACACGGATTTGCAGTGCATATTGGTTTTGGCGGTCATGGGATGTCTGGTGTAATTGAAGGACTCGATGGTAAGATTTATTGGGGAATAGGGGATATTGGTGCGAATTTAACGACTGTTGATGGACGAAATTTATCTTACCCAAATCAAGGGGTTATCGTTCGATCAAACCCG
>JAHEMU010000220.1 GCA_024643485.1 Cytophagales bacterium | reverse complement strand
CTACTTTCTTTACACCACACAAACTGCATTTAAACAAATTTTTCTCGCTTTTGCATGTTCACCAAAGCAACTGCTAGTGTAAGGGCTATTCCAACTAACAGATAAATTCTATTATAAAAGATGGTTCGTTCCCAAACAACTTCGTTCATATCTGAGGGTGGATTTCTATAAGGATTTAAAAATATATTCCAACTGCTGAAATCCAATATTCCAGCTGAAATCATAAATATTACTCCTAAAATAATCATTACTACTGCCGTGCCGTTTCCGTTTCTGATGATGGTTGATAACATAAATCCAAGCGTACCCATAAAGAATACAGGAAAGATTAAGTGACCCACCATTGGCAAAAAATCGACCGGATAAATTGCCAAAGTAGCTAACCATCCAAAAATTAACAACACCAAAAAAGTAATGATTAATATCATCAGTAACCGTACAAGCCAAACTTTGTAACGATAATTAGGTATCCCGAAAAGTATTTCTAAAATTCTAGCATCTTCATCGTTTTGAATGCCAAATACAGAAGGATAGAACACGAGTAATAACCCTGGAAACAATAATAATTGATATACTGCTTGTTCTGAAGGAGCGGCGTCTTCAAAAATGCTAACAATGGTAACAAATAAGAAAAATCCGAGCGCCCCTAAAAGGAAAAACACAAACTTATTACCAAATACAATTTTCAAATTGTACCGAATCAATTTCCATATTAAATCTATCCAGCTCATCCTTCTAATTTACTTAATACTTGCCCAGAATCACGCATTAGCCATAAATAGCTGTCTTCCAGATTTGGAGTTACCTTAATAGCATCTGGAGTAGGCGCTTTTTCAGAAAGGCATCTGACCTTGATTCGATTTCCTTCTGTCATGTGATGAATGATTTTCATTTTATGAATAGCTTCTTCAAACTCCGACTTATCAATATAGTATTGCCATACCTTTCCTTCTGCTACGTTCGTCATATCTGCAGGCGAGCCTTTATACATTAAATCTCCTTTATTTAGAACGGCTACATTTCTACAACTTGAAGCAATGTCTTCAATAATATGAGTGGAGAAAATAACGATGCGCTCTTTACTCAGCTCGACCAATAAATTACGGAACCTGATTCGCTCTCTAGGATCTAGTCCAGCCGTTGGTTCATCCACCACCAAGATACGAGGTAGGTGAAGTAGGATTTGAGCAATTCCAATTCGCTGTTTCATACCACCAGAAAAAGACCCAATTTTATCAAATCGCTTGTCAAACATATTGACCGAATCCAACACCATTTTCACGCGATCTTCTCTGACATTTTTATCCACAATTCCCTTTAAAATTGCTTGATAATGTAAGTACTCATGCGGCGACATATTTTCATACATTCCAAATTCTTGGGGTAAGTATCCAATTAAGCCTTGCAACTCCTCGCGTTTTTCCTGTGTATCGAATTCATTGAACCATATTTTTCCATAACTCTGTTCAAATATTCCACATATGATACGCATCAAGGTTGTTTTCCCTGCACCGTTCGGACCTAGCAACCCAAACATGCCCTTGTTTATTTCGAGGCTTACTCCCTTAAGTGCTTTAAATGGCTCTCGTTTTTTCCCAATAATTGGAATCTTATATACCAATCGATAAAAATTCCTTTTAAACCTATTTTTTATTAACTCTGGGTTAATGTCATGCCCTTCAAGATTTACAGCAGTATTTCTAATCAACAATGCAAAGATCCAAAGGACTAACACAAAAGATGGGAACCCATAATTGCCCCACGCCACTACAAAATATCCGGCGTTTACCACAGGAAGAGTCCAGAAAAGCCCTTGAAAAGTAATTTTGCCAATCTTTCTTAGCCAATTATTATTAATAAAAAGAGCTCTGAATTTGCCCAACTGGTCCAGCATTCGCATGGTGTAAACATAAGTCGCGATGGCAAAAAAGAATAGCCAAATACCCCCATCCAGATAGGAATAAGTGAAGTAATATAGAAATGCTGTAAGCGGCAGCTCCCAAACAATCGCTTTGAAATCCTTGATATCCTTCCATTTAGGAACTTCGCCCAATTTTATTCTTCTTATTTCCCCACCTTTCCAGTCGCGTTGAAGTCGGTTCTCTCTTCCATACACCTTAACCAGATTCTCGATTTTAATTTGAATTTCTTCATCGCGAGGAATGATTTCTTCGTTTGCTTGTTTTAAACTCTTCAGTGCTAAATACGTTCCGGCCGGAACTCCAATTAGCGCCATCATAAAGAAAATAGACTGCCAAATCGCGGCATCGATATTTTCAAAAATGATAAATATCAAAGCTATAAAAACAATAAGTTGTATCAGCTTTACTTTTAAGGATAAGCTTCGAATCCAGTTGAGCGAATTTTCTAAACCTAAATTCAAAGTGGGGATAAACACCAAAGTAAGGACGGTGCTAAATAGGAGACCTCCAATTACGGTAATTGCAAAAGGAGCACCAATTACGGCGACATATTCCATATTACCCATAGCAAGTGGCACCATGGCGACAATGGTGGTTACGGCGGTTATCATGATGGGCCTTACTCGTGCAATTCCTGCCATAATCATTGCTCTAAGTCGATTATATCCCTGTTTTCGTAAAACATTTGAATAATCGATCAATATGATACTGTTATTCACAACCACACCAAGTAAAATAAGCAATCCAGTAAGTGAATTAGGATTGAGAATTGAATTCCCAGTTAACATGAGTGCTAAAAACGACCCAATGGTAGCTAATGGAATCGAAAACATGAGCACGAAAGGAGTAACCATGGATTCGAAAATGGAGGCAAGAATCATAAAAATTAAAATCACCCCCACGGCTAGCAACATTTTGTATTCGGCCAATTGATCAATCGATTCCTCCGCTTCTACAGCTACCCCTGAAGGCAAAGTTAAGGATGCTAACATATCGCCAACCTCTAATTTAGCCGTTTCCAATAAATCAGCACTTTCATTGTATTGTTGATAGAACGAATAGGTTAATCGTATTTCCTTGTCTTGATTTCTTCTATTGATTCCCCACATCCCGGAGGCATAATAAATATCACTAAGTTCATCCAAATCGTACACCGCCCCTTGTGGATTGGTTATATCCAAGTCGCTCAATTCTTCGAATGTTCTACTTACCTCTTTTTCCTCTTCCTCTTCATCTGTTTTGATGGTGATTTCATATTCTTCTAGACCGTGTTTAAAATTTATTCCCGATGCAAATTCAGGTTGAAAGCTACTCAACTCGCCTGTCACATTATTAACGGTAATCCCATATTGGCTCATCAGTTGCTGATCGAAATTCAAATGGACTTCAGGCCGATCATCCGCAATACTCAAAGACGCATTTTGTACAGTAGAAAGCTGAGTGAGATAGAATTTCATATCTTCAGCCACCTTTTTCATTTGATTAAAATCTTGTCCCTTAATAAGAATTGTTTCCGATTGATCGCCAATTCCTAAAAATGATTGAAAACCAGCAGCCCCGCGATTAGAATTTCCTCCACCTGAACGTCCATTGCCTCCTCCACCAAAATTAGCGGCTCCCGATACATCA
This sequence comes from Cytophagales bacterium, assembly GCA_024643485.1. GTDB lineage: Bacteria > Bacteroidota > Bacteroidia > Cytophagales > Cyclobacteriaceae > JAHEMU01. Next base: position 1,722 of record JAHEMU010000220.1, on the reverse strand, counting down.
ATTGTGGCGTTTATGGATCTCGTTCGGTTCAGGATATCACTTTTTATTTCAGCAATAGTTCTATCGGCTATGTCTTGGTAATCCTCTTTAAGTTTTACTTGAAGGGCAGCATTTTCTTCATTTATATTAGAAGATATATCCTGAACCTCTTCAATTTCTCCAAGTTTTCGTTCAATTTCTGCAGTCGTCTGATCGGCGCCGTCCAAGGTAGTACCTCCTGGCATGGTGACATTTACGTTTAGATCGTTGGTTTCCACCTCTTGAGTAGTTGCAACCGAAAGCAGTAAACTAATTAATATCACTCCAAAAAAGATTCCTAAAGCTGAAATCACAGTGGTTGCAGGCCGACGCATGGCCGCTTTTAAGACCACTAGATACAATCGGATTAACTTATTGTGAATACTTACTCTTTGGAAAGCCTCTACCCTTTTTTCACTCATAAAAAGATAACTCAGCATGGGTATTAAAAGCAATGCCACAAAAAGAGAAACCACTAAAGTTGAGATAATGGAAACACCAATATGTTGACCAATCAGCTTAACAAATACATTTGTACTAAAAATAAACGGCAGAAATACGCAAACAGTAGTTAAAGTCGCGGCAAATACCGAACGGCGCACCTCGGCAGTGCCATCCACTACGGCTTGCGCCTTTGATTTTTTCAAGCCGGCATGACGATAAATATTTTCAAGTACCACCACACTGTTATCGACGAGCATACCGATGGCGAGCGCCATTCCAACAAGAGTAAGTGAGTTTATTGAAATTCCTGCGGCATAAAAAAAGTTAAAAGCGGTATATACCGAAATTGGAATAGAGGCTCCAACGGCCAAAACCAATCGAACATTTCTTAGAAAAATCCAAAGAATAAAAACGGCTAATAAACCACCTATCAAGGCCAATTCTACAATTTGATCGATGTTATCCTCCATAATTTCGGCTAGATTCATCTGCACTACCACTTCAGTATCTTGAGAAGATAATTCACGGTTCAATCGATCCACCGCGTCGGTAACCTTATGGGACAGATCAATCATATTGACTTGCGAATCGCGAATCAACTGAATAGTAACGGCATCCATCCCGTTCACTCTACTGATGCTTGTTTCTTCCTTTACACCAAAAAATATGTCCGAAATATCTCCTAGAAGCACAGGTCCGTTTTCTTGTACCACCACACTTTGGAGGTCGAGGATATCTCGATATTCTGCACTTACATTTACAAATTGTCGATTATTCCCATCGATAACTTCACCTACAAAAGTTTTGCTTTTATTGTTTTGAGAAAGGATACTTCTGACCGTTCCGGGAGTAATCCCATAAGCCTCGCATAAATCATTATTTAAAATAATTTCGATGGTTTTTTGTCGGCCGCCAAATACTTGAGCGGTGGCAATTCCATCAATATTTTCGAGGGCCGTTTTTATTTCTTTATCGGTAATGTCGCGAACCCGATTCACCCCACCACTTCCTCGAACCTGAAGCATAATAAATAAATTACCGAGCATATCTAGGCTAGACTTCGATACACTTACATTGAACTCATCGGGTAATTGACTTTTAGTTGCTTCAATTTTTTCAAGTAACTCCAGATACGCATACTTAGTATCGATATCCTTATTGTAATTGATGGTAATATTTCCATTTGCAGCGTTGGCGACGGAAGTTATTTCTTCTACCCCGGCCAACGTACCAATAGCTCCCTCTAAAGGAACAATGGCT
>JAHEMU010000219.1 GCA_024643485.1 Cytophagales bacterium | reverse complement strand
GCAGGTTTAGCCGTGGGTATGGCTCTTTCTGGAACACTCCAAAATTTCGCAGGAGGAACTATCCTCCTAATCCTCAAACCTTATAAAGTGGGTGATTTTATCGAAACACAAGGTTATATGGGAACTGTCAGTGAGGTTCAATTGTTTACTACTGTACTGAAAACAGGTGATAATAAAACAATAGTTATTCCAAATGGAGGGCTTTCAAATTCTTCCTTAATTAATTACTCCACAGAACCAAAAAGGCGCGTTGACTGGACTTTTGGTATTGCGTACGGAGATAGTACAGAAAAAGCAAAAGAAGTAATAAAGGCACTCGCCGATGCCGACGAACGCATCCACAAAGACCCTGAAGTATTTATGGCTATTTCCGCTTTAGCTGATAGCTCGGTAAATATTGTCGTTCGAGCTTGGGTGAATTCCGCAGATTATTGGGGGGTGTTCTTCTCGATGAATGAAAAAGTATACAATACATTTGGTAAAGAAGGTTTAAATATCCCTTTCCCTCAAATGGATGTACACTTACATCAAAAAAAATAAAGTTTCATTCTACCTTTTTATCAATCATTGCATGAATTAACTTTGTGCAAAATGTGCAATAATGCCATTTTTCAATCAATGTATTTAATATGATTACTCCTCAGGAAATTGAAAATATAGAATTACGCTATATTGAATTAGAAGATTATGCCGAATTAAAATCCACAATGATTGCGGCCTATTCTACCATGCCCGACGCTTATTGGAGAGAGCATCAAATCAGAACATTGGTTGAAAAATTTCCAGAAGGACAGGTAATCATCACCGTAAATGGTAAAATCGCAGGCTGCGCATTGTCTATTATCGTTGATTACCAAAAATTTGAAGGCAGTCATAATTACGCTAAAATCACAGGTGATTACACGTTTGAAACCCACACTTATGATGGTGATGTGCTCTATGGCATCGACATCTTCATCAAGCCAGACTATCGTGGTTTGCGCTTAGGAAGACGTTTATACGATTATAGAAAAGAGCTATGTGAGCGTCTTAATTTAAAGGGAATTGTATTTGGTGGAAGAATACCAAATTATCACAAATTTTCGAAAGAGCTATCTCCTAAACAATACATCGAAAAGGTAAAAAGAAAGGAAATTCACGACCCTGTTTTAAACTTTCAAATTTCAAACGACTTCCACCCAGCAAGAGTACTAAAAGGGTATTTGGAGGGTGACGAAGCTTCCAATGAATTCGCTGTATTGTTGGAATGGGATAATATATACTATGAAAAGCCGAATGTAAAAGCTACTTCTAACAAAAAAGTAGTGCGTTTAGGATTGATTCAATGGCAAATGAGGCCTTACGACAACGAAGAGGAACTGATGCAACAAGTCGAATACTTCGTTGATGCTGTTTCTGGATACAGATCTGATTTTGCACTCTTCCCTGAGTTTTTCAACGCTCCTTTAATGGCAGACCATAATCACTTATCTGAAGCTGCTGCTATTAGAGAATTAGCAACCCATACTTCAGCTATTGTGGCTAAATTTAGTGAATTAGCGATCTCATATAACATAAATATTATCTCTGGAAGTATGCCGGAAGTAATCAACAATAAACTATACAACGTTGGTTATTTATGCCGAAGAGACGGTTCTACTGAGCGATATGAAAAACTGCATGTGACCCCCGATGAAGCAAAAGTTTGGGGCTTACAAGGTGGATATACGCTGAAAGCTTTTGATACAGACTGCGGAAAAATTGGGGTACTTATTTGTTATGATACTGAATTCCCAGAATTAAGCAGGATTTTGGCCGACGAGGGCATGGATATCCTATTCGTTCCTTTCTTAACCGATACTCAAAATGGATATTCAAGAGTAAGAAATTGCGCTCAAGCTCGTGCTATTGAAAATGAATGTTATGTAGCCATCGCCGGAAGCGTTGGTAATCTTCCTAAAGTCCATAATATGGATATTCAGTTTGCTCAATCTATGGTATTTACTCCTTGCGATTTTTCATTCCCGGCTAATGGCGTTAAAGCGGAAGCAACTCCTAATACCGAAATGATTCTTATCGCAGATGTGGACATCGACTTATTAAGAGAACTCAATCAATTTGGTAGTGTAAGAAACTTGAAGGATCGCAGAAAAGACTTGTTCATTCTGGAAAAGAAAAATAAATGAAATGGATTATTTTTTTGAAAAAGAATTCACATTTCTAACTTCTGATTCAAACAAGATACCGAAAGGCGAATACGAGCAATGCACTTTCACTAAAAGCACTTTTTCAGGAAGTGATTTATTAGAATGCAAGTTTATTGAATGTACATTCATTGATTGCGAATTTACAAATACCAATCTCTTTAAATGTGCATTTCAAAAAGTGCACTTTTCTGGATGTAAATTAACAGGATTGCTTTTTGAACATTCTGATGCGTTTCTTTTTGAAGTGAAATTCACAAAAAGCACCCTTCAGGTGTGTGGTTTCTTTCAAAAAATAATGAAAAACACTTCGTTTATTAATAGTAAACTAGTTGAAGTGGATTTTACCGAATCTAATCTCACAGCTTCTTTATTTGAAGAATGTGAACTTCAACATTGTATTTTTGATAGAACCATTCTAGAAAACTGCAATTTAAGTTCCTCAACAGGCTTAATTATTAACCCGGAAACCAATAAAATTAAAGGAATTAAGGTTTCTCTTCAACAATTACCTGGATTCCTAGCCCAATACGGAATCGATGTTGAAGGTTAACCCTGTATCCTTTTTGATCTATACCTTTTTATCCTTCGCAACCGATGTACTTTAATGAATATTCCGTATTTTTGCACCTTATTTTAAGAACATCCCATGGAATTAAATAATATAACTGCTATTTCTCCAATTGACGGAAGGTATCATCGCCAAACTGAAAATCTAGGAAACTACTTTTCAGAATTCGCATTGATAAAATACAGAGTTTTTGTAGAAATTGAATACTTTATTTCTCTTTGTCAGCTGCCATTGCCGCAACTTTCTGGTATATCCGAAGTGCATTTTAAAAGTCTTAGAAATATCTATGAAACTTTCACTTTAGAAAATGCACTTGAAATTAAAGAAATAGAAAAAACGACCAATCACGATGTGAAAGCAGTTGAATATTTTATTAAAAATAAATTTGACATCCTTAAATTAAGCGCATTTAAAGAATTTATTCATTTCGGGTTAACCTCACAAGATATCAACAACACCTCAGTGCCCCTTTCTTTAAAAGAGGCATATCAAAATGAAATTCGCCCTTCCTTACTTGAAGTAATTGCCAACATTGAAACTTTGGCAAATGATTGGAAGGATATACCAATGCTGGCTAAAACACACGGTCAGCCCGCCACTCCTACTCGTCTTGGAAAAGAAATCTATGTATTTGCTGCAAGATTAAAAGAGCAATTAGAAATGCTGGATGATGTCCCCTACGCTGCCAAGTTTGGAGGCGCTACAGGAAACATGAACGCACATTACGTTACATTCCCCTCTATTGATTGGCATGCTTTCGCTGATGACTTCGTTCAAAAAACGCTTGAACTTAGTAGAAGTTTTCCCACTACCCAGATTGAGCACTATGATCATTTGGCCGCATGGTTCGACGCTTCTAAAAGAATAAATACTATCCTTCTTGATTTGTCTAAAGACATTTGGCAATACGTGGCAATGAATTATTTCAAGCAAAAAATCAAACAAGGCGAGATTGGTTCTTCGGCTATGCCGCATAAAGTCAACCCGATTGATTTTGAAAACGCTGAAGGTAATTTAGGAATTGCTAACGCATATTTCGAACACCTAGCTGCAAAATTGCCCATTAGTAGATTACAACGTGATTTAACAGACTCTACAGTACTGCGCAATTTAGGGGTTCCCATCGGACATACTTTAATTGCTTTCAAATCAATCCTCAAAGGGTTAAATAAACTTGAATTAAATAAAAGTGCTATTGAGGCTGATTTAGAAGATAATTGGGCTGTAGTGGCAGAAGGAATTCAAAATATCCTTCGTCGTGAAGGCTATCCAAACCCTTACGAAGCACTTAAAGAACTTACCCGCATCAATAAAAAGATTGAAAAAGCGGATATCGTCAATTTTATTAATCAACTGGATATCAGTGATCAATTGAAAGCTGAACTGAAGGCGATTAGCCCCTCAAATTATACTGGAAGATAAAAAAAAGGGTGGTTTATAACCACCCTTTTTTTTTAATCATTTGACTTCTTTATCGATCCACCGCTACTACTTCCTGTAGAAGATTTATCAGGTGTTCCACGATATCGCACTTCGCCTCCACTGGAAGCATAAGCATCAATTTCTTTTATCGCATTCACTTTCACAGACCCACCGCTACTCGCTTTGGCCTCTACTTTAGATGCATCTAAATCATACGCATCTACTTCACCTGCACTACTTGAAGAGGCTTCCAGGAAATTGGTATTTCCACTTACTTCCACCTCTCCAGCACTTGAACAATTCACCTTAACTCGTTCAGCTTTTACTTTTACTTCAATATTTCCTGCACTTGAACTACTTAATTCCAAGTTTGTTGCTTCAACTAAGTCCTCTACTATGATTGTTGATCCTGAACTTGCAGACAAATCATTTATTTTTACGAAAGTCACATAAACGGTCACATCTGCTCTATAATGGTTACTACCTTTCAAATGAATTTTTAGAGTTCCATCGCTTACTTCAGTAATAACATCCTCTATGTCAATATCATCTGCTTTTACCCGTATACTTTCCTTAGTACCTTTCTTTAGATAAACATCGATACCTTCCGAAGACCGAATTGCTGTAAAACTTCCCGTCTTCCTATCTTCACTTTGTTGTGAAAATGCAACTAAACACAAACTCATAAGTGTTACAAATACGCTAATTCTCTTTATCATTTTCCCTATTTTTTAAAATGCAATATTCAATTTGTGTTAAAGACCTATCAATTCATTTAAGGTTGCATCAATTTCTAAATAAAACAGTAATAGTTAACTCCAATCCTCCTGGAGCTACAAATTTAGCATAATTCTCTCGTCCTTTTTTATATTTACCTGAAACCAATTCAGGCTCACTTTTCTTAAATGGAAATCCATACCCAAGGGTAGTCATGACCACAGCATTACCATCAAAAACCCATCCTTTCCCAAACCTCAGGTGTAAACAAATGTCCTTTTCCATTCTGTATTCGCTCAAGTCACTCGGGTTTGAAATATTCCCAAACTCATCATACTCTGCCTTTAAATAGAATTTCCCACCTGAATTCACAGATAATC
>JAHEMU010000218.1 GCA_024643485.1 Cytophagales bacterium | reverse complement strand
TTCTACAAGGATAACCTCAGTTGCGATATCCAATGATGGCAGAAGTGTTGCCTTTGGGGATCAAAACGGTATAATGTACATTAAAAAAGGAAGCCAATTATCCTCAATTCCGAGCCATAAGGCAGGTATTACAGATATTATATTTAGTCAGGATGGAAAATTCATGGCCACTGCTAGCTTGGATGAAACGGTACGACTATGGAATTTAGATGACCTGACAAAAGAGTCAGTGGAATTAAAAGACCACAACGATAAAGTTTCCAGTATCTCCTTTACGACTGACAATAATCAAATCATGGCAAGTACTAGAACTCGAGCCATTAAATTTTGGCCAATTCAGATTGACCAGATGTCGGATCAAATTTGCAATTACGTGACACGAAATTTGAATGATGATGAGTGGACTAGGTACGTGCCGGGTGTAGGTTATGAAATTACTTGCTATAACTTGGATCAAAACACGAGCAGTTCATCCCCCGCAAAGCAAGAATCTTCTCCACCTCAGCAGTCTGAAGGCATATTAAATGAGAACGAAAATAATATAAATGAATAAAAAGATATTTCATATAGCCCTTTCAATCTTTTTAATTGGATTTGCATCTATCGCGAATTCTCAAACGGAAGAATGCAGGAAAAAATTGTCTGATGCAAAATCATCCTTTGAAAACGGTGATTATAACGAAGTAATTAAGCTTTTGCCTTTAGAGGGCGGATGTTTATCCAAAAACAGCAGCACCGAATATCAAAAAGATGGATATAAGCTCGTTGCATTTGCTTTTCAAAAATTAGAAAAACAACATGCGGAATTTGCACAAAATGCATTTGAAATCGCAGAAGAGAAAGCAGCTAAAGCGAAACAAAGGCAATACCAACAATTAGCTAAAGCAATGTCATTGAGGTCGTTACAGATGGAAACGGAAGAATTTAGAGAAATTAAAGGGCTATTGGCAGAACAAGCCTATACTTTTTACACCAACAACGAAGGCAATCCCATGTCATCTGAGGTATATAATTCCGTTTATTCTGCCCTCAAATTTTACGGTAATCCAATAACAAAAAAAATTGAGAATGCCTATGCTGTATCAGGGGATATATTGCTTTTACCAGTATTGAAAAAAGACGAGATTTATTCCGTTCACCAAAACGGAGAAGTCATTAAATGGAATGGCATTAATGGATCGAATGAAAAAGTAAAACTGGCTTCTAGCGAAGGATTTACCGTTAAGTCAGTTTCCCTTTCACTGGATAACCGCTTTTTAGCTATGGGTGGGCGGGACAAACAAATGAACGGATATGTAGAAATTCATGACCTATCCGGTCAAGATAAGGTAATCCAACTCAATAAATTAGGCAAAGGAGTTACAAAGGTGGCTTTTGGCCCCTCAAATCAACTTTTTATATTAGATGATTTAGGTAAAAACCTTTCCGTTTATCAAAATACACAAATTAAAAAACTCCTACCATCTGATACAAAATGGCTAAACATTGTTGTCTCGCCAAAAGATGAAACAACTGTTTATTTGTCGAATGAAAATGGAAATATTGTTAAGTACAACACCGTCGGCAAACAATCTGAGTTGGTGGTAGAATTCAACGCCCCTATTAATGCCATAAATGTAGGTACCTACTTTCCGTATTTAATATATGGAGACCAGAACGGCACTATCCATTTTCAGCAAGACGGAAAGACGATTTCAATACCCGCCCATAAAGCAGCCATAACCCAACTAGCCATAAGTTCTGATGGAAAGTATTTGGCCTCTGCAAGTTTTGATGAAACGGTGAGGATTTGGGATTTGAGCAACCTGTCTAAAGAATCAATTTTATTAAATGACCATAACGATAAAGTCAGCAACATTGCATTTTCTGCTGATAACAGTCGCCTGATTGCTTCGACACGAACAAGAACCATTTCATTTTGGCCAGTTCAATTGAGCGATTTTGGAGATAAAATTTGCCAGAATTTGACAAGAAATATGACAAATGAAGAATGGCAGCGATACGTTCCAGGGGTAAACTACCAAAAAACGTGTCCAAATATAATAGAACAATGAAATGAACAATAAATACAACTGCATATGAGACGAATTGTACTCGCGCTTTTGATTTTTTCCTTTGGAGTTTCAGTAAAAGTGAATGCTCAGGCATTGTCTTGTACCGAACAGCTTCAGGCCGCACAGACAGCTTTCGATGCTGGAAAAATCCAGGAAGTAGATAAAATCCTTCGGATAAAAGGGTCTTGTTTTATGAGTAAGGATGAATCGGCATTGACTCCTGAAGAAAAGTTTCAAGGATATCGATTATTGACCCTTACCTATTTGCAAATGGATGAAATCGACAAGGCGGATGATATGATGTTACTGATGTTAGGTGCAAATCCTGAATATCAAGTGAATCCTGCAGTCGATCCAACCGAATTTATCAATTTATATAATACTTGGCGAACCAAGCCTATATTCAAGGGTGGATTAATGGGTGGCGCCAATACTGCGTTTTTCCAAAACACCACCCGATGGGATGTATTTGATGAACCAAATCACCTCACCCCTACTTTAGGATCTCAATTTGGTGGCGTTATGGAATTTGACATAACAGATATAATCAATAAAGAATCCACTGAAAAAGACAAATTTCTTATTACGACTGAGTTGTTCTTCAGCTCGAAAAAATTGACCAGGACCAAAGGGGATGAGTTTACCTTTATGGAAGACCAAACCATCGTTTTCACCCACAGCAGTTTGGATTTAAGGGCTCTTTTTAATTATAATTTAGTTAAAAAACCTGGATTTCAATTATTCGCCACCTTGGGAGGATCTATGGATTGGTTGTTGATTAACGACGTACAAGCGGTAGCAGGTAGTGTAGAGGCTAGTGGAGGAGAAACGGTCGAATCCACTAAAAAGGATATAGGAATCATGTACAAGAATTTTTCAGGTGCCGTTTTAGGTGGCTCAAGTCTACGTATTAAGGTAGGTCGCCCATGGTTGGTACTTGATATACGTTATCATTATTATTTTACAGATCCTTTCATACCCGAAAACCGCTTTTCAATGCCAGAAATCAACATTGATAATGGTGGGATGATTCCTTCAAGCGGTTATTTAAGCTATTACAGTGCTAATTTAGGCGTGCTGGTCCCTGTTTTTAAACATGTTAAAAAGAAAACGAATTCATACGATGAATAAGCTTAATATAATCATTCTGTCACTTCTTATGGTGGTTGCTTTTTCATGTCGCCAAGAAGATGATTTGGTACCTACAAAAGTTTCAACTTTTCTTAAAATGAAAGGTAATGATACCTATCATTTACTTGCTGTAGATGCAAAAGAAGACTTTTCCGATGGCGGCCTATTTATTTTAGCAAATGCCGTCGATATTGATAATAATATTACTCACCCTTTGGTTATAAAAACAGATCAAAACGGAGTAACTATTTGGCAAAAAATAATTGAAAACATTGCCCAAACAAGCTATTCACTCGAGGTTACAGCCGACAATAAATTTATTTTATCGGGCGAAGTTATCGAAAATAGCAAAAAAGCATTAAGCATCATTGTCCTTACTAGTAATGGCGACTATGAGCAACAATATATTATAACAGATGCAATACGTGCCCGATCTTCCATTTACCAAAGTGGAAATAAGTTGGTTGTTGTTGGTGAAGCTCCCGGTGTTGATGATGGTCCTTGGACTACTGTGAGGCCAGTAACATTAACGATAGATCTTTCCAATGACCAACTTCTAAATTACGGTAGAATGGAAGGTGAAAAAAATGAAATAATTAACAGATCATTTACAGTTGATGCCGGTTATGTACATTTTGCAGTTACAGACCCTAATTCAAATGGATCACAACTCGTAAAAGCAAGGGTTGGTGAAACCACAGCTGCTTCAAGTCCAATAATTCCACAAAGCAATCAAGTATTTGATGTAAAAGGTTTAGCGCACTATTCTTCTGGTAACTTTTGTATGATTGGAAATCAGAATGACGATTTTTACTATACATTTGGTAATACCAAAGATGCCATTCAAACTTCACAATTCGTTGAAGTTTTAAAAAATACAATAGCCAGTTCGGTTGCAATACACCCCAATGGAATCTTAGTTGTGGGTTCATCCACCTTATCGAATGGACAACCAGGCGATATTGATTATATTCAAAATAAAGGTGAAGAAGATTTCTACTTGGCTTTGTTGAAATACGATGGAACCAAAATATTTCAAAAGTCCTTCGGCGGGGAAGCTTCGGACATGGTTAAAACTGTCCTCGCACTACAGGATGGGGGTATATTTATGCTTGGAGATACTGAATTCGGGGATGTAAGAACCCTGTTATTAATAAAAACTGATGAAATTGGTGAACTTTATTGATTGGTACTATGGAAATGATTAAGTCGATATATAAACTATTCTCTTTTGTTGCACTAACGATTATTTCGTTTTCTGCATATGCACAAGAGCCTACAGAACATGTAACCGGATTAAGTGCTACTGTAAATTCAGACCAATCCATCACATTAAATTGGACTGCCGCAGGAGGGGCTAATTTACCCTCAAACTACCTTGTTATAGCAGCAAGAACTACTGGAGGCACCCAAAAAACAGTGGCAGATGGAACTGCTATTGCGAACGATACTGATTTTTCAGCCGCGAATTTTGATGGTGCTTTAAATATTACATTTGGCACGAATACTGCGACTTTCACTACCCTAGTTGCAGGTACATCGTATGATTTCAAAGTATATTCCTACAAAACAGGAGGTACCCCTAATCCGGATTTTAAAACAGATGGAACCATCCCTGCTATTACTGCCTCTACCTTTGTGACCGTGCCGGGAACCCAAGCAAGTGGATTGCAAATTACCGCCAAAACGGAGACTACAGTTGACCTTTTATGGACATCAGGCTCTGGGGCCAAGACTTTAATTGTAGCACGGGCATCTGCCTCTGCAAATACCGCGCCTTCAAATGGAACCACGTATACAGCAGATCCAAGTTTTGGTACAGGCACAGAAATAGGAACTGCAAATTATGTGGTTTTCAGTGATGTTTCTACCACTACCACCACTACGGTTACCAATTTAACTGCCGGAGTGGAATACGTTTTTACTGCCTATACATTTGATGGAGCTACCGTTACTTCCAATTATAAAACGACAACAGCCCCAACCGCTACAGGTTATACATTAGCTACAAAACCAACCACCCAAATTACTAATTTAGGTGTATCAGGTACAACCTCCTCTTCCATTTCACTTTCTTGGGATGACGACGGAGATGGGGC
>JAHEMU010000217.1:4927-5290 GCA_024643485.1 Cytophagales bacterium | reverse complement strand
CACATTGGGTTGAACGATGTGCAGCAAATAGGCAGGGTAATCGTTCATCCTACCAATCCAAATGTGGTAATGGTGGCTGGATTGGGTCATCCGTATGGTGCCAATGAAATGCGAGGAATTTTTAGAACAATAGATGGAGGTAAATCCTGGGAAAAGGTGTTATATATCAATCACAATACTGGAGGTATTCAAGTGGAGTTTGACCCGAATAATCCCCAAATTATATATGCTGATATGTGGGAACACCAAGAAGGTCCTTGGGAGAATGCTTCGTTTTCTGGGCCTAATAGTGGTTTGTATAAATCGATCGATGGTGGTGATACTTGGAAAAAATTAGTAAATGGACTGCCAACTTCTACAGAG
>JAHEMU010000217.1:0-4917 GCA_024643485.1 Cytophagales bacterium | reverse complement strand
TGCGGAAATAAGGGTTCACCCAAAGGATAAGGATTTGGTTTATGTTGGTAATGTTGCGGCCTATTATTCAAAGGATGGCGGAAAATCTTGGTCGTCATTTAAAGGGGCGCCGGGGGGAGATGACTATCACCGACTTTGGATAAACCCCTCCTTCCCGGATATCATGATTTTTGCAGCAGATCAGGGTGCAATAGTTTCAGTAAATGGAGGACGGACTTGGAGCTCGTGGTATAATCAACCCACTGCTCAATTGTACCATGTTTCAACCGATAATAACTTCCCCTATTGGGTGTACGGAGGCCAGCAGGAAAGTGGAGCTATAGGAATAGCAAGTAGAGGAAATGGAGGGCAAATTTCTTTTAGAGATTGGATGGGCGTAGGTTCGGACGAATATGCCTATGTGGCGGCAGATCCTAAAAATCCCGATATCATTTACGGTGGTAGGGTATTGAAATTCAATAAAAAAACAGGTCAAACTCAGTTCGTAGGTCCAGAAGTGTTGAAGTCGGGAAATTATAGAACCTTGCGGACTATGCCTTTATTATTTCATCCGGCAGACGATCAAATGTTGCTTTTTGGAACCAATGTATTGTGGAAAACAAGAAATGGCGGACAAGATTGGGAGGTAATTAGTCCTGATTTAACTAGAAAACAACCGGATTTCCCAGCCAGTATTGGTGATTTTATGAACGATCAATTAGCATCCATGTCTCAACGAGCGGTTGTTTATTCCATCAGTGGCTCTCCCTTAGATAAAGACATTATTTGGGCAGGAACTGATGATGGGTTGGTGCACGTAACTTGGGATGGTGGAAAAACGTGGAAAGAAGTGACTCCAAAGGCCATGTCATCTTGGGATAAGGTTTCACAAATTGATGCCGGTCATTTTGACAAGAATACTTGCTATATATCGGTGAATTCAATCAAAAAGGACGATATGAAGCCCCATATTTTCAAAACACATGATGGAGGTGCCACATGGATCGAAATAACTTCAGGGATGAACCCTTCCGGACCAGTAAATGTAGTTCGGGAAGATCCATTGAAAGCTGGGTTGTTATATGCGGGAACGGAACGTGAAGTTTATTTTTCTGCCGATGATGGTTCCAATTGGCAATCATTAAGGCAAAACATGCCTGCTACTTCGATTAGAGATCTGGTGATTCATGAAAACGACCTTGTAATAGGTACCCACGGAAGGTCGATTTGGATAATGGATGAACTAGCACCTTTAAGAGGTATAGCTGAAACCATGGCGTCTAAGTCGACGCAGTTGTACTCACCTGGAGTAGCTACCAGAGTTCGGTTTAATATGTTTAGCGACACTCCCTTACCTCCAGAGGAACCAACCGGCCAAAACCCACCTGATGGTGCTTATATTGATTATTTGCTTATAAATCAGGCAAAAAACGTAACTATTGAAATTCTGGATTCTAATGGGCAAACGGTACAGACCTATTCTTCAAACGATATTCCAGAGCCCATTGATTCATTAAATTATCGGCATCCTGTATATTGGATACGACCGCAATCATCAGTGGAGACTACCCCAGGACATCACCGAATCGTATGGAATCTTCGGTATTCAAATCCAACCGGCGCACAACGTGAATATTCCATCTCGGCTGTGCAATACAATACAGCAAGTGGACCAGTAGGACCATTGGTAGCACCAGGAGATTATACCATAAAGTTGATTGCAGATGGTGAAGTGCTAAATCAGAAAATACATGTCCGAATGGATCCACGGGTTTCCATAACCGAGATGGATTTAGCCTTGCAAACTTCACAGAGTTTAAAAGTTTACAATGCCTATAAATCCTTACAATATGCACGTGAGCAATTGGATATGAAATTGAATAACCCAAAAGCAAAATGGAAAAAAGGGAAAAGAGAGGAAGCCCTAACTTTTAGAGGAAGCGGAAACCCGAGTGATGGCGATATTGTTTATGGCAGCATTTATGAATTACCAATAGACCAAGAAACCTTGGTGGGTTTACAATCTAAGCTTCTGCACCTGCTAAAAGTGCTCCAAAGTGCCGATGCGAAGCCAACGCAAGCCACCATTCAAGCATGTGATAAGTTGATTGAAGTTTCAGAAGCTCTCCTGAAAAGGACCTTTTAAAAAGATAGGAGGCGGTTATGCGTCGCCTATCTCACCAACTCCAATCCATCATCAATTCCTTTGTTTAAGGCAGGGATACCTTCATTCATCCATTTTGGGATGGGTTGATCCATCAGGTAATAATCAAAGAATTGCTGCATTCGGATATTGAAATCACGGATATTCTCCCATTTGGTGGGCCAATGAGGCTCACCGTTGTAGTTGAGCATCCAACTAGGTTTGTCGAGGCGCCTCAACGCAGTGTACATTTCAATTCCCTGGTACCAAGGCACAGCAGCATCATTGTCGTTGTGCATGATTAAAACAGGAGTATTGACTTTATCCATCCAGAAGATCGGAGAATTTTCCATATACCGAACCGGATATTCCCACAGGGTACCACCAATTCTACTTTGAGTATGTTCGTATTGGAACATTCGGCTTAATCCACTTCCCCAGCGAATTCCACCGTACGCACTGATCATATTAACCACCGGAGCGCCAGATTCTGCGGCAGCAAAAATATCGGTTTTTGTTATTAGATACGCCACTTGATACCCTCCCCAGCTATGTCCTTGTGTTCCGATTTTATCCTTGTTGATAAAGCCTTCACCAATTAGAGAAGTGATTCCCGGGATTACCGCGTTATAGCAGCTTTCGCCTGGGTAGCCGATCCGATAAACGATATCTGGAATAAACACTACGTATCCGCGGCTTGCGTAGAATACCGGATTAATAGAACTTCGGTGAGGGACAATTCCGGCATGGTTATGTAGATTATCAGAATTTCTTTCATAGAAATTTACCATCAACGGATACTTTTTCTTCGGATCAAATCCTTCCGGCTTGTACAATAATCCTTGCAATTCGATGCCGTCTAAGGAGGTCCAGGTATATAATTCAACCGAACCCCATAAATACTGACTTTTTTCAGGGTTAGCATCACTGATTTTAAGAGGATTTTTAAAGTCCAAGTCGGTATATTGAAGATCAGGGAAAGTATTAAAGTTTCCCTTTGTATAGACAATCTGTTTTGAATTCCGTGCTTTTGAGACTCTTCCAAAAGAATAATCCTCACTAAAATGAACCGCTATTTTCTTTTTCTTCCCCTCGTAGGTCGCAAATCCTTCAGCTTTAGTCACCTCATTGAAAGTGTGTAATAATAACGACCCCAGATCAATTCCTGGATTTTCACGATCGAGGTGCTGATATCGGTATACTATATTATTTTTTCTACCGTCGGTTATTTTTATGGGCGCAGTTTTATTTTCCGGACTAAAACTCCAAATGTCATATCGATCATAAATTAGTAATTCTTTTTCATCGGAAGTCATACCGGCAAAACCATAAGCGGAAGCCAGATCAGGGTGATCGTCCCTTTCGTCGGTAAATGTTTGATTTAGGTCCTTATTCAGCACATTTAGTGATTGTTTTTGAACGGAGTAGGCCATTAGCTGATTGGTTTTTTCATCAAACCAATAGAAGTAATTACCGTTGGGAGAGATGGAAGGGAACCCATAAGCAGCTTCTTTGATCAAAGTGCTTTTCCCCGTTTTGTGATCAATCAAATAGATATCATAAGGGAGGCTGCCTTCCCAAGAGCGCAGTTTGAGATACTTCTCTTGTGAGACACCCAAACTTACATTTGCATTTTTATTGAAATTGTTGCGAATCATTGGTATTTCAGAAGATCCCAGTGAGATAAATTTATTGGAAAGAATATGATAAACGGCGGAATAGGAAGAGCGTTTATCTCGATTCAATTCGACATTTTGCTGAGTATGAAGACGACTATTTTTATAATTCCAAAGTTCTACTTGAATGATTTCTTCAGATAGTTTCAGGCTATCTTGAACCAACAACGGGGTTGCCGTGCCCATAAAAATCTCACTTCCATTATCTGAAAAAGTTAGACTGCCATTTTTTGAAAGGAACGAACCTTTAGGGAAACCAGAAGTGCCTGAAAAGACCTTTGTAATGGCCGAATCCATGCCCATTGTCCAGTATTTAAGCTCAAAATCCACATTATCTTTTTGTTTTTTGCCATCGTAAAGAAACGCGATTTGATCTCCCCGGTTATCGAGGGTTAAATTCTCAAAGGTTCCCTTCCCTCTAAAAAGAGGTTTGGGCTCAGAATTATTTAGATTTCTATAATACACCCCTTGTTGATTTTCCTTACCGGATAATTCATAAAGGAATTTGTTTCCTTCTTTGGCAATGGAATAAGAGAGCACAAATTTTATAGAGTCCATTTTTCCTGATTCGGGTTGATAAACAATCAGGTGATTGCCATTTTTACCGTTTTGTGGAATTTTTTTGGTTTTTGATTTTACAGAATCAGAAGCGATAGGAAGAGGGTCTAAAGTTTGGAAGAATACCGCTCCGGCCCATTTGTCGGGAACGGTAAATCCCTTCACTTGTGGATATTTAACCAGTTTTCCACTAGATAAATTGTAAATCCCGATGCTGTCGCCAGGGATTTTGTCCTTTTTGACCTTATATCGGCGGAGTGAATCGCTGAATTCAAGAGAAGGTTTTATACTAAAAACAACGAATTTTGAATCGGAAGTAAAAGTTCCATTTTCGCCTCGTGGATACTTGAGAATGGCACTTCCTTTTTGATTTGTAATCACAAGAGTTGCATCACCTTTTCCGGGGGTAAGTTGATGCAGAACATAATTGCCATCATCTGAAATTGAAGTTCCGTTGATGCGTTTCCATGTATCGAAATCACGGTGCTCTATGGTACGTTTTTGTCCAAATGAGAAGATTGAAACTATACTGAACAATAAAACGAGGAGGGATAATTTTGG
>JAHEMU010000216.1 GCA_024643485.1 Cytophagales bacterium | reverse complement strand
CAAAATTTATTCCATGCGAAGTAAGGTGAGCGGCCAAACGTTCCCATTCTTCCCAAGGCAAAACAGCCCCAAAATGTCGAACAGGTACATTTTTACCATCTACGGCACCGGCAGCCACTTCGCCGGTTTCCTCCGGGGCTAAATGCGCTACTACTTGATGACCATAAAAATCAAAATCAATCCAATGGTCGGAACTACGACCTTTCGAACAGCCAAGGATATCGATGTAAAACCTTTCAGTGGTTTCCAAATCATTGACTGGAAATGCTAAGTGAAACGGAACGGGCATATTGTTTTTATTTAAGTTAACTCTATATAAAGACCTTCTTCTCCTTGAATTGTACGATAAGTAATCACATCCCGGGTTTTTTCTTGAAACTCCCTGCCATTTCCCAAATCGTAACAATAATTATGCAAAGGGCACACCATTTCGCCTTTGGAGTTTACCCAGCCCTGACTCAGTGAAGCGGTGCTGTGTGGGCAACCATCTTCAATTGCAAAAAATTGATCTCGATGACGCGCCAAACAAATTTTTAAATCACCAATTACCAATCTCCTAGCTTTTCCTTCCTCCACTGCATCAAATGCTTGTTGAAGATTACTGAAAATTCTGACTTTTCGCATAATTATTTTCAAACTTACAATTTTTCTTCGACGGATTGGAAACCTTTTTTTCCGAACTTTGTCTTTCTCATGAAAGCGTTTAAAACTTGGCAACAACAGAGACATCTATTCAACACTATCTGATTACTCAAAGTCAATCAGGCGACCGCAGGGCACAGAATGAGTTATATAAACTTTATTCGAAGGCCATGTTTAATGTGTGTCGTCGACTTATGGGAAATGAAGATGATGCCCTTGATTGTTTACAAGATGCTTTTATAACTGCTTTCTCGAAATTAAAATCTCTTAAAGAACCCCAGGTTTTTGCGGCTTGGCTAAAAAGAATCGTGGTAAATACCTGCTTAAATGTCCTTAGAAAGAAAAAAGAACAGTTTGTAGATGTGGACGGAAAGGATTTTATCGATGAAACAGAAACAGAGTCGTTTGACTTTATGAAAATGAGAACTGAAGAAATTATGAACGCTATAGAACTGCTTCCAAATGGAGCGCGTACGGTTTTGAATCTTTACCTTTTTGAAGGGTATGACCACCAAGAAATTGGCGAGATCCTTCAAATCACTACTTCTGCTTCAAAATCACAATACAGCAAAGCTAAAAGTAAATTGAGAATGATGTTGGACCCAAATCCTGAATATTATGGATAATCTTAAAAAATGGGCTGAAAATACGGAATCGGGTAAAGATATTTATCCGCTACCTGATAGGGATATATGGAGCAATATTGAAAAGGAATTAAACAGACAGGAACGTCCGGCGATTAGGTTTATGCCTTATTTGAAAGTTGCCGCTTCTATTCTAATACTATTCGTTTTTGCTTTGTCATTTATCGTAGTCAAACGAACAGATTTATCTGCGGGTTATTCACTTAGTGATCTTTCTCCCGATTTGGCTGACACTGAAGTATATTATGCCGGTCTGTTAGATGAAAAATTGTCTGCCGTTAAAGCTTCTGGGAAAGAAATTGATCCTATCATCTATCGCGACTTAGATCAAATGGATAGCAGTTATCAGGAATTGATGAAGGATTTACGTGACAACGCAGATAATGAAGAAGTCATAGATGCCATGATTCAAAACTACCGCATCAGAATTGAAATGCTTGAAGCTATTCTTGAAAAAATTAATACTGAAAATGAACCGTTGAAGGAGGGAACTGCCATATGAAAACATTAAACTATTTAGCCTTATTTTGGCTGTTAAGCATTCCGTTATTCGGGCATGCTGGAAATTCAGACGACCACAGTACGAAGGTCGTAACCAGATCCTTTTCGGTTAAAAATGGGTATCAACTAGATGTAAATAATAAATATGGAAACGTAGTAGTAACCACATGGGCAAAGGATTCTGTTAAATTCAAGATTGAAATAACTGCCTTCGGAAAAACGACCCTGGAATCGAAACGGACCTTAGATCGTGTTGAAATTGACTTTGACAAATCAAGTGAATTTATATCTGCTGAATCTATTTTCGATCGGGAATCGTCCTATTTTGTAGAACTCTGGAATAGCCTTAACGATGATTCTAGGGCCCTCCTAAGCAAAAGTAAGGTGGAGGTAAATTATGAAATTTTTATCCCCAAATACCTCGCACTTAAAATTGAGAATAAATACGGGGATATTATACTTCCCGACCTCGACGGAAAAACAACTTTTGATATTACTCATGGCAATTTGCGAGCAGGTAGTTTAAAAGCTTATAGCTACATAAGCGTTGGTTTTGGAAATATAAAAATCGAAAAATTAGGCGAAGCCAGGGCGGTGCTTAAAGCCACCGATGTAGATATCAAGCATGCCGACAATTTGAATATCAGCAGTAATGCCTCGGAAGTAAGAATTGTTGAAGTTGATAAACTAAGAATTGATTCAAGAAGTGATCGCGATTATGAAATTGTAAATGTGAATAGCATCGAAGGTAATGTGTTGTTTACGAGTATTGAAGTTGGTCTTCTGACACGAAGCATCAATTTAGATATGAATTATGGCGATATCCGAATTGAAAATATAGCGGCTAATTTCGAATTACTTGACCTGGAAGTTAAATCTACCGATATCGATATTACATTAAACTCAGGTAACTTCCTTCGCGTAGATATAGAAGGACGTGAACAACAATTCAATCTTCCTTTAGCGTTTAAATCACTTGAAAAATCTACTCTGGATGAGAAAAAAGGAATTGTACGACTAAATGGAATAATTGGAACACCGAATAATTACCCTGCTGTTATTCGGATTAACTCCCAAGGTGGAATCATCAGTATCCTACTTAATAATCAAAAACAATCAGTGAATAAATAATTATGAAAAATATACTATTAACTATTTGTTTTGCTGCTATTTCAATAACGGGATATTCCCAATATTATCTTAAATCAGCCGGATTGCGAATGGGACCTACCACGGCAATTACCTACAGGGAATTTATTGAAAAAGATCAAGCATATGAATTAATGATCAGCGGTAGAAACGCTGGTTTGCAGCTAACCGCTCAATATGAACTCTTTACGCCAGCCAACATTTCCTTTGATGATAATTTTGTTTTGTATTATGGAGTAGGAGGGCATTTAGGCTTTGAACGTTTGTACCCATACGATCTTGGAATTGTTCCACTAAACGCTAATACCGCTGATATTGCCTACGACAAAAAAACGTATTTAGGTATGGGAGTTGATGCCTTAGTTGGTATTGAATACCGCATGTTAATAGCACCCTTAACTATTAGCTTGGATATAAAACCTTATTTTACTTATCTCGGGTTTCGTTACCTCCAAGGGCGATTTTGGGACACCTCACTTTCAATAAAATACGTATTTAACGACTGAATATACTCTGATGAAAACTAATAAAATCTTATTAATTGTACTTTCAATAATGTGTTCAACCATGGGTTGGGCTCAAAACGATGAAAACCCTAGATCAAATGGTGAAATTCAAACTCTTTTTTCTTCCAAAGGGAAACCAAAGGGTTATGGCGCATTTGATTTAACCATGACGGTCATAAATGGAAGAAATACCTTATTAACAGGAGGCCATGGCGGATTAATCTTTGATAAAAAATACATGATTGGATTCGGAGGAGCTGGAATTGCATCTAGCAATACTTTTATGGGAATAGACCCGGCGCAAGAAATGAAACTGGTTGGAGGATATGGAGGGTTGAATATTGGTTATATCCTTTCTCCAAATGATGTGTTTCATTTTAATTTTCCGCTTTTTGTGGGAATTGGAGGGTTGCAGATGGTAGATCCCTCTTTCAATTTTGATGCTCAAAACCCCTATTTAACCGATGTAATTGATCGTACCATATTTTACATCGTACAACCAGGTGTGAATGTTGAAACCAATGTTACTAAATTTTTTAGAATAGCATTGGGGGTAAACTATCGCCTTACACAAGGAGCAGAATTCGAGTCAAACAACATTTATGACCAGGATATATCGGGCCTGGCCTTTTCAATGTCATTTAAATTGGGACTATTTTAAGTCCCTTTTTTCTTGCTCTTTTTGTGATGCTTTTCGAGCAAAAAAGATAAATCCTCCAACCACGATGGTGATTATGCTAATCATATTTAATATAGCGATGCTGCTCATTCCCTTGTAAATTTTTGGTATAGATATTTATTAATTAAAATCCCCACAACTAGTACTATTGCCCATTGAGTAACAATACTCGCATTGCTGTAAACGTCAAATACATTCCAGTTTCCATCATTATCGAACCATGGGTTTTCGCTATACCCTTGCGACATCCACCAATAGATTAGAAACGCTGCCAAAAATAAGTTTACTACCATCATGGTTTTAAAGTATAGATCTGATACTTTAAAATCCGAATCGGCATCAATAAATTCTGCTTTAAAACTTCCTGAGCCATGTTTTACTACAGCACCCATTATAAGTATTCCCGAAATTATTAGTCCCAAACCCCAGACCCAGTCTTGGTTATTAAAGAAATCCAACGACCATGCAGAAGGTAAGCCGAAAACGATACAAAATAACGCTACTCTTATCACCGAATTCTTTCTATTGAAACCCATATCCCCAAGGTTTTTCAAAAACAATTCAAGCATCGGTAAGAGAGAACTAAATGCTGCCATAAAAAACGCTAGGAAAAATATAATAGAGAAAAATTCTCCACCCGGAATGGCCGAAAATAACTTTGGAATAATCGTAAAGGTCAGGGCCTGACTTCCCGTTTGTAAAAAGGTTATCGCTTCTTGATCACTTGCTGCCAACGCGAAAACTGCAGGAAGAATTGCCATTCCTGCCAATATACTAGCCGTATTATTTCCAAACCCTCCGATAAAAGTATTGAGTGTTACATCTTCCTTATCTCTTGAGTAGGATGAAATGGTCATGATTAACCCCCAACCAGCACCTGTCGACCATGCCGATTGTGACAATGCCTCCAGCCATACTTTTGGGTCCTTAAAAAGGCTGACGTCAATATCAAACATGTACTCCAGTCCCTTTACTCCACCTTCCATCGATAACGACAAAATCATGATGATAAATAAAAGAACGAATAAACCAGGAATCATAATTTTATTGGCCTTTTCCAATCCGTTTTGGATACCCCGAAATAAGATAACAACCCCTACAATTACGGCCAGAATATGCAATACAATAGTAAAAGGACTTCCATTCGCCACTCCGTTCCAAAATTCCTGTAAATAGGATGG
>JAHEMU010000215.1 GCA_024643485.1 Cytophagales bacterium | reverse complement strand
CAGGCTTGAGATATAGTCAAATCAATTTCATTTATAGCTACGATTTTACCATTTCAGAATTAGGAGTGAAGTCACAGGGAACGCATGAAATCAGCATGGAATTCACCATGGACACTCGGATAAATCCTAAAAAAGTGCCTAGAAGTATGAAAATTCTACCTTGCCCGAGTTATATCCCTTACGAATCGTATAAGATTAAGAAGAGAAACTAATGTAACAAAAATGACTTTTATCATACATTCGTTTGATAGCAGTCAATCTACAATTCCAAAACTCGTGGTACTTTTGATAATTACTAAATTATCATGAAGCAACTTCTAGTACCAACCGATTTTTCAAAACAGTCAGAATTCGCATTGGCATTTGCTGTGGATATCGCTAAAAAAAGCGGAGGAAGCATTACCGTGTTACATGTAGCGGATTTACCTGTAGTGGCAGATCCAATGGGAACTAACCTACACGCTTTTCTTTCTCCTGATACATTGAAACAAATGGAGGCAAGGATAAATGAAAAACTGGGTGAATTTATACACACCTACAATGATCATATCGCCATTGAAACTAGATTCGAATGGGGGAATCCATTTGCTGGAATTTCAAAAGTTATTAGCGAGGTTAATGCTGATTTGGTAATAATAGGATCAAAAGGGGCTTCTGGATTAAAAGAGATATTTATTGGGTCCAATGCAGAACGAATTATCAGAAGTTCAAAAACTCCAGTGATTACCATCAAGCAACCTACTCATATTGAGGACATTAAAAAAATTGTTTTTGGAACTGATCTGTCGGATTGTCCCGAATCACTAATCAATCAATTAAAGAATTTAGCTACTTTCTTCGGAGCAGAATTATGTGTGGTTCGCATAAATACTCCAAATGACTTTATACCAGACTCCGAGGTTTGGCAACTACTTAAAGAATTTAAAACAACACATCTGTTAACGAATGCTTCTCTTCATGTTTATAATGATTTGAATGAAGATTTAGGTCTTATTCGATTTGCAGATTCGGTGAATGCAAATTTAATCGCATTAGGAACCCATGGGAAAAGGGGATTAGAACATTTTATAAGTGGAAGTATAGCAGAAGATACAGTCAATCATGCAAAACGCCCTATATGGACATGTGTCATTAACAAATAGCGGAATGAATATGTCAGGAACTTTAATATTAGGAATAACTTGTGCTTCAAAATATGAAGCTAAAGAATTACTCAAATTAATTCCAGGTTTGGATAAAATGGAATTACAGGGTGTAATTGTTGACAAAAATCCCTCAACAGATCAAAATTGTGGGAAATCTGGCGCGAAATCGGTAAAACTGACACAAAATAAAGCAGTTTTAGAAGCAGAATCTTTGCTAACCAAACTTAAAGGCGAATTTAAAAACGAAGGTTTAGAATTTAAGATACTTACCAAGCAAAATTTCAACCCCGATTATCTTGTAGAAAACAGCGTGTTATCTGATTTGTTCTGTGCTGGAAATGATTTTTTGAAGGATGATAAGTACAACCGTTTTTTATTGGAGCTTAACTGCTCGGTATTAATTTACCCACCACATACCTACCAAGTCGATCACCTTCTTTACCTATATGACGGCACTACTTCGGGTGTGTTTATTATGAAAAGAATGATTCGGTTATTCGGAAAATACTTGGCTGAAGCGTCTGTTTCAACACTTATTGCTCATGATGGTAGGGATGTTAATATTCCAAAGGAAAGTGTAATCGTTGAATATTTACTGGCTAATTTTAAGGATGTTGGTGTTCTAGCAATTTCTCCTGAATTTGCACTTCGTGAATTAAAAAGACTATATAAATCTCACCCAAATAGCTTAATCGTTACAGGTCATGATGGCGTAAGACTTCTAATGGATCCAATAATTAAGGAATGGCTAATCTCTAATAATATTCCTATCTTATATAATAATTAACTTTATTGGATGAAGGCGGCCAAAAAGAGTGATGTGAAATGTTTTCACTGTGGAACGGTATGTTCAGATCAGGTCCATTACGATGAAAAATTATTTTGTTGTCAAGGGTGTAAAGTGGTGTATTCTATTTTCAAAGACAATGGCTTGGATGATTATTATACGTTTGAATCCACTCCGGGAAATAGAATGGATACCTCTGATGATGACCGATTTTTATTCCTCGAAAATAAAGAAATAGCAAAGTCGTTACTAAATTTTTCTGATGGCACTAAATCGAAAGTAATTTTTAGCATTCCTGAAATTCATTGCACGTCTTGCATCTGGCTTCTTGAAAATATCGCGAAAATTTGCCCTGGAGTCATTCATAGTGAGGTCAATTTTATTAAAAAACAAGCCACGATAACGTTTTTTGAACAGGAATTGACATTAAGACAGCTAGCCTTAACACTCGCCAATGTCGGGTACGCCCCTATGATCACCTCCGAATCATCCGACAAAAAGGAAGAAAAACCAAAATGGGGTAAAATACAAATTCAACTGGGTATTGCTGGGTTTTGTTTCGGCAATGTTATGTTATTAAGCTTCCCCGAATACCTTGGGTTTGCTGAGGAGGATCCGTTTTTTATAACATTATTTTCTTGGCTAAATATGTTCCTGTCAATTCCAGTATTAATATTTAGCGCAAAAGATTACCTGATTTCGGCATACAAGGCCGTTACAAAAAAATTCGTAAGTATCGACATCCCCATTGCTCTGGGAATTCTTACCTTATTTATTAGATCTTCTTATGAAGTAATTTCCGGAACAGGCGCAGGTTTTTTTGATTCCTTTACTGGTTTAATTTTCTTTCTTCTCATTGGAAAATGGTTTCAAAGTAAAACGTATGAATCTTTGTCTTTTGAACGAGATTATAAATCCTATTTTCCTTTAGCCGTTTCAAGGTGGAACGGAGCCATTCAGGAAATAATCGCTATAAATGAGATTGAGAAAGGCGATAAAATTCGAATTAGAAATAATGAAATAATCCCCGCAGATTGTCGGCTGATTTCGGAATCAGCAAATGTCGATTATAGCTTTGTTACGGGTGAAAATCATCCTG
Source organism: Cytophagales bacterium (assembly GCA_024643485.1). GTDB lineage: Bacteria > Bacteroidota > Bacteroidia > Cytophagales > Cyclobacteriaceae > JAHEMU01. The sequence continues at coordinate 2,286 of JAHEMU010000215.1, read as the reverse complement.
TATCAATCAAAAAGAATGATTTTATCTATGCTGGTGGAAAATTATTGGGGATACCTATAGATTTGGAAGTCGAAAAAAAGGTCGATCAAAGTTATTTAACAAGCTTGTGGGAAGGTCAACAGGTAAATACGTCAAGAGGAACTAAGCATCTGTTGGATAGGGTGAGTAAATATTTTACAATTACCATACTTCTGATTTCGTTAATAGCCTCTGTTTACTGGTATATTACTTCTCCACAAATGGTTTGGACGGTAATAAGCGCAGTTCTTATTGTCGCTTGTCCTTGTGCGTTGGCGTTATCGGTTCCTTTCACTTATGGTTCCATAATTCGCTCACTTGGAAGAATGGGGTACTATTTGAAATCTGCTGACGTCGTTGAAAAGTTTTTCAATATATCTGATATTATTTTTGATAAAACGGGCACATTAACCTTTACAGGTAAATCGAAGATAGAATTCGAGGGAGATCCTTTGACAGATGAGGAAATAAATAGTGTATTTGAAATGACAAGCGCTTCAGTTCATCCGTATAGTCAAAAAATCGCTAGTTCATTTAAGGGGAAGAAACAAAATTCCGAATTAATTAGCTCATTCAGTGAAATCCCGGGAAGTGGAATTAAAGCGGTAATACATGGGATGGAATACCGTTTAGGTACGGAGTCATTTGTGCTAAATAAACCCGAATCCACTCAACAACCTGTTTCTGCTCAAGTTTTTTTTAGTGTGAATTATTTTTTGAGAGGGAAGTTTTTAATTGGATCATCCATACGATCTGGGTTGAATAGATTAATGGTTCATTTAGAAAAACAAGGATTAAAATTAGCCTTACTTTCGGGCGACAATGAATCGGATAAAGAGAAAATGACGGCATTATTTCCCGAAGGAACCACCCTTAAATTTGGTATGAAACCAGATCAGAAACTTGAAATGATTGCGAATCTACAAGCAAAGGGAAAGCAGGTAATTATGATAGGAGACGGCCTAAATGATGCTCCATCACTATTGCGTGCAGATATAGGGATTTCCGTAGTAGATAATGCATCGGTATTTTCTCCTGCATCTGATGTGATCATTGACGGCTCAAAACTATACTTGTTTAGTAGCATTTTTAAATTTATTAATTCGGCAAAAATAGTAGTAGGTTTAAGTATTATAATTAGTTTTTTATACAACATCGTAGGTATCTGGTGGGCTGTAAATGGGCAATTAACGCCAGTTTTCGCCGCGATTTTAATGCCTTTAAGTAGTATTACCGTTGTGGTTTTTACTACGTTGAGTATCAAATTACTAGGAAAATTATATAAATTGGAAAAATGAAGGTAATAGTGATTTTGATTCTGGTAAGTGTACTTATCGCTACGGGGTTTTTATTGGCGTTTATTTGGGCCGTAAAGTCTGGGCAATTTGATGATACCTATACTCCTTCTGTAAGAATGCTTTTTGAAAATGATAAAAAGTCTGCCTCTACATCACTTGATGTGGATAAAAATAAATAATGATTTATATCATGCTTTTGACTTATAATGGTCATAAGCAGATGGAAACCATATTTTTACCTTGTGAATTATTATAGCCTTGAATATGTATGAATAACTCTATGGAAAAGTTCAGTTACGACAATAAAATTGTCAAGTCCTTTCTCCTCGCGGCAGTCGTTTTTGGCTTCGTTGGGATGCTGGTCGGATTAACAATTGCCCTGCAATTGTATTTTCCGCAATTAAATTTTGATCAATACACCACATTTGGGCGAATCCGACCACTGCACACCAATGCGGTGATTTTCGCGTTCGTTGGAAATGCGATGTTTGCTGGAGTTTATTATTCAATGCAGCGATTGCTAAAAGCCAGATTGTTCAGTGACACCTTAAGTTGGGTTCACTTCTGGGGATGGCAATTAATTATTATTGCAGCAGCGATTACCCTTCCTTTGGGTATTTCAACATCAAAAGAATACGCTGAATTAGAATGGCCAATTGATATTGCAATTACCCTTGTATGGGTGGTTTTTGGTATTAATATGATTGGTACGATTCTTAGAAGAAGAGAGCGACATATGTACGTAGCCATTTGGTTTTACCTTGCAACGTTTATAACTGTAGCGGTATTGCATGTAGTAAATTCATTTGAATTACCAGTTACTTTCTTTAAAAGTTATTCTTGGTATGCAGGTGTTCAGGATGCTTTAGTGCAGTGGTGGTATGGCCATAATGCGGTGGGCTTCTTTTTAACTACACCATATTTGGGACTGATGTATTATTTTGTTCCAAAAGCGTCCAATCGTCCGGTG
>JAHEMU010000214.1 GCA_024643485.1 Cytophagales bacterium | reverse complement strand
TACTCATGGCTTTTAGGCTATCGCCGAATTCAACAAATGCTACAAAACTATTTCCACTGGTTCCGTACATTTTTTTGGTATCTGGATAGGTACGGGCGCCAAACGATGCCAAAGATCCCCAACGGCCGGAGGCAAAACCTACAGGTAAACTCGGTGCTTCATCATTAAATGGCTGCACGATATCGCCATTTAATCGCTGGTATCTGTTTACTTCTCCCCAGGTTACATTCCATTTTCCAAAATCGTTAATCATCTGATCAGCTGTTTCTTCTAAAATTTGAAGCAATTTTTCTTTTGACATCTGTTGAGCGACGTATTCATACGGGTTTTCTGGTCTTTCTCCGCTCATATAAGCTTCTCTCAGCGCATTCTGACCCCAGAAGGTAGCTACAGCTGTTGCCACACTTCCCTCAGCCCATCGATAATTCCATTGCTGAATTTCTTTCTTTAATTCTGAAAAATAAGGTTTGGATTTTAATGAGGTAGTTGGGCTGTTTAAAGCCTTGGATAGTGGTGGGATGATCACTTCAAAAGCTGGCATATACGAGTCATAAGCCAATGTTTTAAGTTTTTCAATGGTCATATCTTTAGCTGTGTCCAATAATCTAGCAGCATGTATACCCCTATAATTTTCTACATCAGGCGCAATATAAGAAGCATAATTGGCTGGATTTGGACTACTAGAACCCGATGCGGTGAATGGGTTGGAATTACAATTCTGAATCCATCCTGTTTCTGGATTAAAAATGGAAACAATTTCAGCCAATTCATGAAGTCCTTTATAATCAGTAGCCGGATTCGATCCGTCTACCGGCATAGTCCAGTTGAAGGTCGTATCGCGGATGGGTATATAGTTACCATGGTAATAAGCAATATTCCCATCAGCATCTGCATAAACGGTGTTATTTGAAGAGTTTGTCCGAATTTTCATTGCCTCGTTGAACTCAGTATAATTTTTCGCCTTTGTTCTCAAATATGATTGACGCAATGCGTCTAACGGTCGTTGCATTAAGGCTACCGCTACCCAATTGCTATCATTTTTAGCTACTACAGGACCGTGATGCGTAAAATAGCCAGTGAAATTGGTGGTTTTAATACTATCACCATCTAAATACGGCACTTCAATTACACGCTCCTGTACCTCTCGTTTTTCATCACCAAATTGATAAGTGAAATGTTCATTTTGTTCTGTAACCGTTTCCAAATAGTAGTCAATAACATCAGCATAACTGCTGGTATGCATCCATCCTACTCTATCGTTAAATCCTTGATATACAAAAAATTGCCCCCAAGTAACGGCTCCATAGGCATTGAGCCCTTCTTCGCTTACCATATGAACCTCCGACCGAAAAAAGAACGAAGTATGTGGATTTATCAAAAACAAGCTGTTGCCCGACGCAGAAAGCTTTGGCGAAATAGCAATTCCGTTTGAACCCTGTGGCTCTGTATAAATTTCTTCATTTATTTTATCCAACATGCTTATTTCTGAGGACTCTGCACCATAAAATTGCTTTAGAGAACCAATATTCACCGACTCAATATCACCTCCAATACTTCCCTCGCTAAACGATAGTGCCATCCAAGGCTCGAATCTCTTGATTACTTTCGGCGTCACTTCGGGGTGGGTGTGCAAATAATAATTGATACCATCGGCAAATGAAACCATCAACTTTTTCAACCAGTCCGGGCTCTCTTCGAACTGTTTTTTCAGATCATCTGGATTGATAAACATTTTCATTCTTAAATCCTTAAAAATAGCCGATTCACCTTCCGTTTCAGCCAAGCGCCCCATGGCATTGATATAATTCATTTCCACCCGATTAAAATCATCTTCACACTGTGCATAAAGCAATCCAAAAACGACATCTGCATCGGTTTTACCATAAATATGAGGCACGCCGTATGTATCGCGAATGATGTTTACTTGCTTTGCCTGTTGTTCCCATTGTTCCACTTCAGAGGTGGATAATTCTACTGATTGACAAGCCGAAAAAACGATGGTGAGAAGGATAAAAATTCTATGCATTACTTAAAATATTGATTATTGTGAAAGATAATGATTATATTGTTATTATCCATTAAACTAAAAACATCATGAAAACCACTGCGCTTTTATTCGTATTAATTGCATCCATTTCATTTGCGAATGCACAAGAATTTAATCCCTACTTTAAGATGGATGGAACGTTGGGTTCTGCGATTGCGTTTGGCGAATTCCGAGCCGGTGGGATATCAGTTGGTATGGAGCCAAAAGTATTTATTCGAAAAGAATGGAGTGTAGGAATGCGGATTTCAGGCGACATTATGTTCGGAGGTAGTTTTAAGGATGGAGCCGAAAATATTTCTGTGGGTTTATCAGCAAGAGGAGCGCAAACGCTTAAAACCGAATATTACTTTGGCGAAACTACTAAGCGTCCATTTGTTGGCATTGGGATTGGAAGACACACCATGGCCAATATCAGTGCCGATTCGGGGGGTGGAGCATCTATTTCCGCTGGAAATAGCTTTGGATTTACACCTGAATTAGGCATAAGTCTGAAGAATTTTAGATTTTCTACCATATATAATATCATTACAAAGAAGGATATCATCAATTTATCCGCAGGTGACACAAAGGAGATTTCGCGAAATTATGTAGTCTTTCACATCGGGTTTAAAGTATTTTCCTTCGGAGAAAATCAGTCGATGCAAAGAAATTAAATCATGGTCTCCAATTTCCCGTAGTCAATTTTTGAATGATGGCGGGGATCACGAGGGATTTTTCGCAAAATCACCAATTGTTCGTATTTAATAGGAAAATCGATGATTTCAGGCTGTATTTCCGACTCCAAAACCAGATATATTTGATTTTGCTTTAATAAGACCGTTCCTGAAGTAACACCGATAATTTGTTGTATATGATGTTCCGCAACAAATTGTGATAAATAGCCATCGTCTGTCAAGATCAGTTGATTACATCTCCCAGTTAAAAATAGTCTATTTCCATTTTCTAAATAACCACTATCGCCCGTTCGGTGCCAAATCACTTCTCCATCCTTTATTTTATTGCGTTTCCAAGCATCCGGATTATTATAATATTCTTTTAAAACATGTGGTCCTGAAACAATGATCTCCCCTACTTGCCCTTTTGGCATTTCGATCTGATCGATAGTAGTACTTTCTGTCAATTCAATATTATTATCCTTTATTTGAATAATTTTCAACTCTATTAGAGGAAAGACATCCCCTACCGCCAACCCATTAAAAGATTCTTTTGATCCGGCCAATAGTTCAGCAGGAGTAATGGCCGAAATAGGTTCCGCTTCAGTAGAACCATACACCAAATGAATCTCTTTATCAGGAAATGCTTGTTGATAAATAGCAGCTTCCTGGGGAAACACAGGAGCTCCACCGGTGAATATTTTATTAAGAGAAGGAATGGTTTGATTTGTCTGGATACAAAATTTGGCTAGTTTCTTGATAAAAAATGGAGAAGCAATCAATCGGTTTACCTGATAGGTTCCCATTTGTTTCGCTATTTTTTCAGGTTGTAATCTTTCCGGATGACGCATGGAAAAATCCGCGATCACTGATGTACAACCCACACCCAAATTAAGGAGCAATATTATAGGTAAAACTGTCATATCCGTTTCATCAGAAGTGGGTTCAATTTCCTTTAATAATGCATTATACTGTTCCATTAAAAAGGAATGGGTTCTTTTTGCTGCCTTAGGAATACCAGTACTTCCCGTTGTAAAAGTGATAAGTGCCGTATCTTCAGGAAGCGTATCACCTCGCGAAACAGTTGATTTTTCAGTATTATTAATGGATAGCCTAATCGGGATTTTTCGAATTTCTTTAGATAATATACCTAATACATTCATTTTCCAATTTCCCAAAATACCTTTACACTGAGCTAATTCGCAGCATATATTTAGCCTTTTGGTATTCACCCACTCATCCAAAAATACTGCAGTGGCGCCCAAATAAAATAAGGCAAGTAAATTTTTATACAATTCAATGCTCATTGGCACCATGATCAGCACTCGATCGCCTTTTTGAATTCCCTTTTTATGGAAATAACCCGCAGTAGCAGCGACTTCCAGCGCTAAATTTTCAAACGATATCTGCCGTCCTTTGTCAATGATGGCCGGTTTAGATGGGAAGCTCCTGGACGCCGATAGAAATACATCTACGATATTCATACTTTTATTCCATATAGTGCATATTCCTTCATTTCGGCATCTTCTCCATATTTATTTGAAATGTTTACTGAAGCATTGTCATAAATCATAAATGCATGTATTGCCTTTTTATATCCATTATCTAACGCTTTTAGATAGGCCAAACCTGCTAAATGCATACCTATTCCTTTAAACTTAGAATTTGGTTTTCGAGCTAAGGTTTTTACAATAAATGTTTTGTTAACCTTGTCGAAATGATTGGGTATATTTAAGATAATAGCATGAATTTCACGCTGATCATCTTCCACAATCCAAATTAAGTCCAAATCAAAAAAAGGGACCAGCTGCGCATACTTTTCAACAAATTGCTCAGGTATTATAGGAGTAAAAAGGAAATTATTTGAAAATGAATCGTTGCAAAAATTGGCTATTTTAAACAAATCATTCTGAATATCAGAAATGTTTAATTTCCTGAAAATAGCTCCATTTTCAATAAATTCGGCTTGTTTTTCTTTAATACTCTTACGATCATAATCCATTTTATCATCGTATTGGGATAGGTACCGACTTATCTCTTCAAAACCGGCTGACTTAAACTGCTCGTTATAATACAAATGATGATATGGTTCTGAGAAAAATTGTACAGGCTCACTTGATAGTGAAAAACGGTAGCTATTCCAGGTAGATCCCTCCATTGGACCAATTAAATAGGTCCCATTTAATGATTTAACTTGTTGAACTGCTCGATGAAGTGCTAATGTCGCTACCTCCTGATTCTCAATGCATTCCCAACTTCCCACAGTAAAAGCTTTTTCACCGTTATATAGTAATTGAGGGTTGTCATATATTGCGTAACGCACCACTGGCTTTCCATCTAGTAGACCCACCGAGCAAGAATGAAGATGTTGTATGGAGGGTTCATGGCCTAAACGCCATCGTGGACTTTCCTTCTCATATAAACTAATTGCCACTTGATTGAATAAATCAAATTCTGGGGAATTCATTCTTACTTCTATCCAATCAATCATACGCTTTACCCTAAATTATACAATATCAAAATAAGGTGGACTGCCAGTGGAATGGTTAAATTGTCATAGCCTTTATAAGTAACCGCTTCTACCAAGGCAGCTCCCACCCCTACGGAAGTGGCAACCGCCAATGCAAATAACACCC
>JAHEMU010000213.1 GCA_024643485.1 Cytophagales bacterium | reverse complement strand
GATTCAACAGAATAAACATAGCCTTTTCTTTCGCGCAGAGCGAGATTTAAACGGCTATTCATTGCTGGCCCACCAAGTAAATTATTGAGCATAATAAGGTGAAGCCTGTTTTCAAAATTGATGGGGTAGGAAGTTCTTCCGATGGCACAAAGTGCTTGATTTTGAGGTTTTAGCACCTTTTTATCGTTCCTTATATAGTCATTGAATGGCTTTCGTGCTGAAGTTCTTTTTTTGGATTTAATTCCACCAAAATATTTTTCTGCAAAGTAAACTACTTTTTTAAAAGGGATATTTCCCACAGAAGAGAAAATGATTTCTTCAGTATCCAGGTGTTCTTCAATAAATTTGAAAAAATCATTTCTTGTAAACTTTTTCACATGTTCAGCGGTGCCAAGAATGTTGTAACCTAAAGGGTGATTTCCAAAAATTACCTCATCGAATTCATCGTGCAGGGAGTCTTCAGGAGAATCGAGGTACATCGACATTTCTTCGAGAATTACTCCCCGTTCTTTTTCCAGTTGATGTTGGGGAAAGGTACTTTCAAAAGTGATGTCAGTTAGGAGTTCGACGGCATTTTCATAATGTTGACAAAGAACAGTTGCGTAAAATGCGATTTTTTCTTTGGTAGTATAGGCGTTTAGTTCACCACCAACACTGTCGAGTCGGTTTAATATATGGAAAGCCTTTCTTTTTTTGGTCCCTTTGAAAACCATATGTTCCCAAAAATGCGCTAGACCCTGTTGATGATCATCTTCATCTCGGCTACCAATATTGAGGACGAGTCCGCAATGGGCGACCGCAGAAGACTCGGAGCCTTTGTGAACGATTCGTATTCCGTTTGCCAGTGTGTGAAAATGGAGTTGATCCATGTATTAAAAATTTTGGCAAAGGTATCTAAAATAGCCCTACTTATAAAATTTGAACGTTTGATAAAAAAGGGTTTTCACCTTTCGATGAAAACCCGCCTAACAATTATAACATAAAAAGTATGAACTAATAGCTATAAACTAGAAGTGCTTTATTTCCGCTGAATATCTGATTCCACCTTTCATTGTTTGGGGCCGGAACCGATAAATCAAACAATTCATTGTTAATGAATATTTTGGTGTTATCCCAAAGTCGATTTTTTTGAGCTGCGATTCTCAAAGCGGAGGCGAATTGTATAATTTCTAAACCTTTTGTAGATAAATAAATGTTTGCAGGGGCGGAGCCGATTGCCATGTTTGCTTGAATGATATTAACAAAATATTTGGCAAAGATGTCGAGGTCACCTGGCGTTGAATTTCCTATTGACGAGCCATTTGCATGGGAAATGATGAGGATGTTGGATGAATCGGTTAATTCTAAATTAAATTGTTTTATTTGAGGCCAAGTATAAGAATGTAATAATGGAAACCATTCTTTATGGATGTTTGCTTGCTTTAAACTTATCTCAGTTGTCATCATCAGCACTGCAGTGTTCGCATTCATATTCTTAGAGTTTACTTTATTTTTCACTACTCTAAAGATACTTATACGTGCAAAAGTAAAACTCACTAGATTTAGTGAATTTTACCTACTAAATTTAGTGAGTTTTATTATATAGGTGAGTCAACGGGAGTCGAAGGAAGGGGGAATTCCATAATAATGGTCGTCCCATTTCCTAATTGGCTATCGTAAACAATGGAGCCGGATAATAAGTGAATTCTATTTTCGATGTTTTTAAGACCGATTCCATCCGCCACATTGTTATTTTCTAGGTTCATACCAATTCCATTATCTTCATAAAGCAATGATATTGTATCATTTTCTTCTTTAAGAATTTTCAAACTCAGTTCTGAGCCTTTAGCATGTTTGATAAAGTTGTTGACTAACTCTTGTACTATTTTATATAATGTTCTTTCCAGATCTAAAGGAAGTCGGTCTGTTAATCCGAGAATTTCAAAATTACTGTGGTACTCCTTCGTGTTATTTAAATTCTCAAATAAGTCTTCAATTGCCAATACTAAACCATATTTCTCCAAAATACCTGAGTATAAATTGTGACTGAGGTTTCTACAATCATCAGCAATTTCATCCAATAATTTTCTAAGGGAATTTTTCGAATTAGCAGGATCTTCAGTTTGCAAAAGTTTAGCGATGGAAATTTTAGCTCCAATTCGGTCATGAAGTTCTTCAGCAATCCGTTTTCGTTCCATTTCCTGACCTTGAAGCAGGTGTTCTAGTGAATTTACATCCGATTCTTTTTTAACTTTAAGTAATTGAGCCTCATAAAGTTCTAATTCTTTTAGTTGAAGGAGTTTGACAGCTTTATGACGCCGAATTAATAATAAATAAATAAAAGAACCTGAAGTTAATAAAATGAAAATTCCAGCGATTAGTAATAGATTTTGTTTGGATTTTGCCTCTGAAATTTCCATTTGTTGTTCTAATTCTTTTTTTGATTGTTCGGTCTTATAAATTGTTTGTAGTTCGATTATTTTTTTATCTCGTTCTTCTTTTTGGATGGAGTCTTTTAATTCGACGTACCATTCAAAATATCTATTTGATTCAGATGGATTGTTCAGAAGGGTATGTACTCTAATTAAATTGGACAATATACCCGGTTTTCGAGAGGTTAAATTTATTTGCAAACAAAAGGCAAGAGATTCATTATAATAATTTAGGGCATTTGGGAAATCTTGTTGCTTTCTACTGATATTACCAAGATTATTGCTTAACACTACTAGAAAACTTACATTATTTATTGCTTTGCAAATTTGATAAGCTCTAAAGTAATATTCTTGCGCAGTTGATAAATTACCTTCATTTTCATATACCAAACCGATGTTGTTATAAACCGATGCAATGGAAGCACTATCATTGTCTTGAATGTATATATTAAGTGCAAGTTGATAATTTTCCAATGATTCTTCAGGCATATTGTTTTTTCGATAGATTGCGCCCAGGCCGTGATAAATTAATGACATGTTTTTTAAATCATTGGTGGGATCAAGATATTTAAGTGCCTTTCTATAATAGGAAATAGCCTCCATAGTATCATTTATCAGATTATTAACTGAGCCAAGACTATTGTAAGTTTTCGCTAATCGTACACTATCTAGTAGCTTGATATTAATTTTTTCTGCTTTTAAAAAGTAATCAATTGCTTCAGAGTAACTGTGTAACATATGTTGACAAGCCCCAGCCAAATAATATAGTTCACTTAGTTCAAGGCTCGATTCATCATATTCGATGGATTTAATCGTAAGCTCAACTAGTTGTAAGGATTCATTGTATTTATTTTGATTGTATAATTCTTGGGCTGTTTTAAGGGTGGTATTTTGTTCAGTTACTTGAGCAAAAAGTGGGTTTACAAAAAGAAGAAGTATCAATAATCGCATGAATAAAGTTAATTAATTATTTGATTAATGATACTTATTTGGATTTAATAATTATAAATGTACACAGTGTCAATGGGTAATGATTCCAATTCATTGATACTGAAATCAATAACATTTGTTGGGGGAGGTATTTCACCACTCTCTCCATCAGAAGGTAAAGGGTCATTAGTTTCTTGACAAGCAGTAATGGAAAAGATGAATGCTAATACCAATAAAGCGCCGAATTTGATTAATATTTTCATCTTTTCTTGAGTTTTGTAGAAGGATATTCTACCAAAACTATTCAATGAAATACACCTTTCTCTCACTAGAATTAGTGAATATAGATATGAATATTAGTGTGTTTTTGGCGCTAAAATGAGTGTTTTTGTTGAAGGGTTTTAAGGCTTAATTATCAAATGAATCTAGAAGATAACCGTGTTTATGAGCTTCGTGTACTAGTTGAGTGACATTTTTAGCGTTGAATTTAAAAAGGATGTTCTTGCGGTGTGAATTTATGGTATGATGACTCATTGATAATTGATCTCCAATTTCGTGAGACGTTAATCCTTCCGCTAGCAGTTTCAAAACTTTATTCTCTTTTTCACTTAATTGGATAATTTCATTCCAGTTACCATTTTTAAAATGACTGATTAAGTTTTGAGTTACTTTTTGAGAATAATATTGCTCTCCTTTTAAAATTTGGCGAACAGCATCGATTAACTCTTCACTTGCGTGATTTTTTAAGACGTAACCATCAATGCCAGCATCAATAGCTGTTTTAATGAATCCACTCCGATTATACATCGAGAGGATTAGTACCTTAATATTGGGATATTTCTCTTTAATAATTTGTGTTGCTGTAATTCCGTCTAGCACGGGCATCCTAACATCCAAAATGGCCATATCTACCTTTTGAGAAGCGATAAAATCGAGGGCTTCTCTTCCGTTTTCTGCAATTTTTTCTACGGAGAATTCAGGGTTTTTTTCCAGAATGGTTTTAAGGCCTTCTGCGAACATCAAATGGTCATCAGCGATAAGAAAGGTAAATTTTTGGCTCATTATACGATGAGGGTTACAACTTCTGAATTAAAGATAACATATTCAGGACTTAATTACGGATAAATTGCGAAGTATTCTAAAGGAAAAAATAGCTTTATCTAATACCCTTTTTCCCTATTAATTTGATGAAGCAATGGTTCTCCTTTTTTTTGTCTTCTATAATTTTGAATGATTTGCTCCACTGCAGATTCCGGATTGGTAATGCTAGCGATATGAGGGGTTACTACAATTCGTTCTTCTAACCAAAAAGGGTGATCTGCGGGCAAAGGTTCTACTCTAAAAACATCCAGAAAAGCGCCTCCAAGTTGTTCTGCGTGTAAAGCTTGGAGAAAATCGGCTTCGTGTAAATGGCTGCCTCGACCTAAATTTATTAAATAGGCTCCTTTTTTCATCCTAGTAAATAGTGATTGATTTAGGATGTTTTCGGTTTCAACAGTTAGAGGAAGCACATTGATAAGCACATCAAGTTTATTCAAAAATTCATCGGGAACGATATTTCCACTAAACGTTTTAATTCCTTCCATCTTTTTTGGAGACCTAGCGTATCCATAAACTTCAAATCCAAAATAATGTAAGTCTCTGGCGATTCGCCCCCCCATTTCACCTAATCCCAGTATTCCAATTTTCTTTAACCGGGTATCATAATGTTGAGCCCAAACCCCAACTCGTTTTTGGCGGATATAAATGGGCATTTTTTTTTCAAACCCAATTACACCCATTAGGGCGGTTCGGGAAATATCTAACGCCAGTTGGTCGTCTACTATTCTTGTAATGGGTACATCAGGCAGTTTAGGATCGGAAAGAATATGGTCAACCCCAGCGCCTAAAGAGGAAACCCACTGAAGGTTTTTAAGTGAATTGAGGGCTCCATGGGGATGTTTCCAAAGCAAAGCACCGGTAATTTCGTCTGGTGCGGTTAGCTGAGGGTATATTTGTAATTTTATATCAGGGGCT
>JAHEMU010000212.1 GCA_024643485.1 Cytophagales bacterium | reverse complement strand
ACTGTTGAAGGTGCCGAAAATTATATCGTTGAATCTTTGAAATGGCTAGGAATTGAACCCGACGAAAGCCCTGAGAAGCCTGGGAAGTTCGCTCCTTATCGACAGTCTGATAGAAAAGAAGTGTATAGGGGATATGCGGAAACCCTAATTGAAAAAGGACATGCATATTATGCATTCGATACTCAGGAAGAAATTGAGGAAATGAAGGAAAAAATGATTGCAGCTGGAGTGGTACAACCTCAGTATAACGCAGTCATGAGAGCCAGAATGAAAAATAGCTTGACTCTTTCTTCCGAAGAAGTAAACACCTTGTTGGCTGAAAATACTCCTTATGTAATACGCGTTAAAATGCCTGCCAAGGAAGAAATTCGATTTAAAGATGAAATTCGTGACTGGGTGGTGGTTCACTCTTCAACGCTAGATGACAAAGTATTGTTGAAATCAGATGGAATGCCGACTTACCATTTGGCCAATATAGTTGATGATCATCTCATGGAAATTACTCATGTGATTCGTGGTGAAGAATGGTTGCCTTCTGCCCCTCTACACGTGCTACTTTATCAATTTTTTGGTTGGGAAGATACACGTCCTTCTTTTGCACACCTCCCTCTCTTATTAAAACCGGATGGGAAAGGAAAATTGAGTAAAAGGGATGGACAAAAACAAGGTATTCCCGTTTTCCCACTGGCTTGGAATGATCCAGAAACAGGAGAGTCACTTAAGGGCTTCCGTGAAGAAGGTTATTTTGCAAAAGCGGTTGTTAATTTTTTGGCTTTGTTAGGTTGGAGCCCTTCTTCTGACGAGGAAATGTTTATCCTTTCAGACCTCGAGAAATTGTTTTCTTTGGATAGAATTTCAAAAGGGGGAGCTCGATTTGATATAGAAAAAGCAAAGTGGTTTAATGAGTATTATTTGAGAAATGAACAGATGGATGTATTAGCGAAAGAGCTTGCATCAGTCGGCTCTACTAGAGGAATAAATGCATCTGAATCACAGTATATGGAGGTAGTTAATTTAATGAAAGACCGAGTTACTTTCATTCCTCAAATGATTGATTCTGCAGAGTACCTTTTTGGCAAACCAAAAGAATTTGACGAAAAAACAATCGCAAAAAAATGGTCTTCTGAATTATTCTCCCCTTTTACTGAATTTGGTGAAGATTTAAAAAAAGTAAAAGATTTAACATCCGAAAACGCTAAAAATACGTTAGTTAACGTACTGGAAAGACATGAAATGCCACTTGGAAAAGTGATGCAAGCGTTGAGACTTGCATTAACCGGACAAGCAGGAGGACCAGATTTAATGGATATTATTGTCTTTCTTGGTGCTGATGAAGTGGCCTCAAGAATAAAAGAAGCCATTGAAAATTTTAAAATTAATTAACTTAAAATGACTAAAAAGGAACGAAAAACACCTTCAGTTCATGCAGACTTGAAAGGATTTGATATCCACGTCGATCGGTTTGGGGAATTGAAAAGCACATTATCCGTGGATCAAATAAATGAGTTCTTAAATAAAAACGTCACGGATAAAAAGCTCGAAGAGAGAGAAGATGTAACAGAAATTAAAGAAAAAGGAAAATTCAATAAATAATACTGATTATCTTATCATCATAAATACCGATTTATTAAATTGACAAAAGAATTTTTGATTACTAAATAATCACTTTTTGAACGTGAAGATTGGATTAATAAGAGAGGGAAAAGTGCCCGTAGATCGTCGAGTGGCGATTACCCCTGATCAGGCAAAAAAATTTAATCATGAACATAAGAACCATCAGATAGTTTGTCAAACTTCAAAGATTAGGTGCTTTTCGGATGATGAATACAAAAAAGCGGGAATCGATGTTGTAGAAGACATCTCCGATTGTGATGTATTGATAGGAGTGAAAGAGGTTCCATTAAAAGAACTTATTCCAAATAAAACATATCTGTTTTTTAGTCATACCATTAAAAAACAACCTTATAACCGAATTCTTCTTCAGGAGGTTTTAAAAAAGAAAATTACCTTAATAGATTATGAAAAACTCTACAACGAAAACAAGGCGCGTGTTGTAGCGTTTGGAAGGTATGCCGGAATTGTTGGTGCGTATAATGCGCTTTGGACATTTGGAAGGCGCTATAATTTATATAACATACGAAGAGCTTCGGATTGCTTTGACCTTGAGGATTTAAAATCTGAATTTAAAAAAATCAAATTGCCTCCTATTAAAATTGGCTTGACTGGTGGTGGTCGGGTAGCAAAGGGAGCAATGGAAGTGCTATATGGACTAGGATTAAATAAAGTTTCCCCTAAAGATCTTAGAAAAAAGGAGTACAAAGAAGCAGTATTTTGCCAACTCAATAGCCGAGATTATCACTTGAATAAACAGGAAAAAGAATTCAGCCGAGAGGAATTTTACGCCCATCCTGAAAATTTCGAATCTGATTTCCTAAAATACGCTAAAGTAATCGATGTGCTAATTGCAGGAGCCTATTGGGACCCGAAAGCGCCGAAACTTTTTGATAAAAAGGATATTGTTAAAAAAAGCTTTTCAGTTAAAGTAATAGCGGATATTACTTGCGATATCGATGGTTCAATTCCTTCTACCATTCGATCCAGCACGATTGATGCTCCAGTGTACGATTATCACCCGTCGGATGATAATGAAGAACCACCATTTAGTGACGAAGGTAATATTACTGTTATGGCAGTGGACAATCTGCCATGTGAATTGCCAAGAAACGCCTCGGTTGATTTTGGAACTGAGCTAATTAATCAAGTATTTCCAAAACTGATCTTAGGAGAGAAGGATGAGTTTAATATGATAAAACAGGCAAAAATCACTGAGAATGGAGCTTTGACAAACGAATTTAAGTACCTACAAGATTACGCAGATGGCAAAAACTAAAAGTACAACTTCGAAGGAAAGTAAAATATTTGTTCTAGATACTTCAGTAATACTTTATGCTCATAATTCAATCATGAATTTTGCTGAACATGATGTGGCTATTCCCATCACGGTATTGGAGGAGATTGATCAGTTTAAAAAAGGAAATGATACCAAAAATTTTGAGGCGAGAGAGTTCATTCGGCTCATAGATGGTTTAGTAAAGGACCATTTGTTGCATAATTGGAATCGATTAAACGGAGCCAGTAAAGGAATGTTTAAGGTACAAATGGAGTATGATAGCAAAATTGATGCTACCGAAATATTTGGAGACGATAAACCAGACCATCGAATTCTCAATGCAACCTTAAAGCTCGCTGAGGAACACCCAAAACGAAAAGTAATATTAGTAACGAAGGATATAAATCTTCGATTAAAAGCTAAATCCTTAGGGATAATTGCTGAGGATTATACTACCGGAAAGATTAAAAATGTTAATTCATTATACACCGGACGTTTTGAACTTCTCGATATTTCACCTGATGTAATTAATCAATTATATGAGAACAATTCAATACCACTGGAATTGTTGGAAGCGGAAATACCTATTTTAAAAAATGCTTATCTCATATTAAAAAATGGAAATAAAAGTGCTCTTGCTTTTTATCATGCAGCAACAGGAAATGTAGAATTAGTTGAAAAGAGGTCGGTTTACGGAATAAAGCCACGTAATGCGGAGCAAGCCTTTGCCATTCATGCGATGTTACATCCGGATATTCGGTTGGTATCTTTAACGGGAGTAGCCGGCACCGGTAAAACTCTTTTGGCATTAGCCAGTTCACTGGAACAAAAAAAGGAATTCAGGCAAATTTATTTGGCAAGACCAATAGTGCCATTAAGTAATAAGGATATAGGATTTCTTCCAGGCGATATTAAGTCGAAGTTGAATCCATATATGGAACCACTTTGGGATAATCTGAAGTTTATTCAAAATCAATTTCACGAGGCAGATAAGGAATTTCAGAAAATCACTGATATGGTGAATGCCGAAAAATTGATGATTACCCCGTTGGCTTATATTCGGGGTAGAAGTTTATCAAATATCATTTTTATTGTTGATGAAGCCCAAAATTTGACACCTCACGAGGTGAAAACAATTATTAGTCGGGCAGGGGAAAATACCAAAGTGGTTTTCACAGGCGATATTCACCAGATAGACACTCCTTATTTAGATTCTCAAAGTAATGGATTGAGCTATCTTATTGATAAGGTGAAAGATCATGATTTATACGCACATGTAACCCTGGAAAAAGGAGAGCGTTCTGAATTGGCTAACTTGGCTAACGAATTATTGTAATTCGCACTTCCTGTACGTCGTATGATTTTGGTGCGTTTTACATCAAAATGACCTTATTATTCCCTTTTTCTGGATATTTGATAAAGATGTGAATGTAAGGGCGACCATAAAACTCATCTATTTTCTTATAAATTTCCATTTTTGAATCTTGGACTTATATCGCAGGTTTGCTCCGCCAAAACTTTATGGAATCTAGGATGTTATCTTAGCAAAATTAAATGGACAAAATGCTAACACAACTTCGAATGATGTTTATGACGCCTAGGAAAAAGGCGGAGTATATAGAGAAATATGGTACTAGAGTAGGCGAACGAAAAGTAAAGAATTTAATAAAAATACTTTACATCAAGGATGATTATATGTTCGAAGCAGAATATAGAGGAAAAGTTCTGCTCCACTTCCGAAGTTTTAAAAACTTAGCAGAATTTGAACAGAACTTTGCCCGAGAATTTAATCAAAATTTTTATTAAGGAATTACTTTCCTAGCGCTTTCACCATGGTGTCGCCTAGGTTTGCAGGTGAATCCACCACATGAATTCCACAAGCTGCCATAATTTTCATTTTTGCAGCTGCAGTATCATCTGCACCACCGATAATCGCACCGGCATGTCCCATTCTTCTACCTGGAGGTGCTGTTTGTCCAGCAATAAATCCTACCACAGGTTTTGTTCCGTTTTCTTTAATCCAATATGCAGCTTCAGCTTCCATACTACCTCCAATTTCACCAATCATGATTATTCCCTCAGTAGCAGGGTCATTCATCAATAACTCAACAGCTTCTCTCGTAGTAGTTCCAATGATTGGATCTCCTCCAATACCGATACAAGTAGATTGTCCTAGGCCAGCTTTTGTAATTTGATCAACCGCTTCATAGGTTAATGTTCCTGAACGAGAAACAATTCCAATGGTCCCTTTTTTATGAATGAAGCCTGGCATAATTCCAACTTTTGCTTCTCCTGGAGTAATTACACCAGGGCAATTTGGACCAATCAAGCGAGCTCCACTTTTTACCACATAGGTCTTTGCATGAATCATGTCTTTAGTAGGAATTCCTTCAGTAATACATACAATTACTTTAATTCCAGCTTCAGCAGCTTCCATTATTGCATCTGCGGCAAATGCTGGAGGAACAAAAATAACGCTAACATCAGCACCAG
>JAHEMU010000211.1 GCA_024643485.1 Cytophagales bacterium | reverse complement strand
ACCGATTTAGGTTTTCAATACAAACAAAGGTAGAAGGAATTGTAAATGAGGGTTCGCGATTCTTCGGTGCATTGCTTATTATTGGACTTTCGGCCATACCATTTCTTGAACCTATTCACTTTTTGTACATTTTATTGATATTGTTAGTAGGGTATTTCTATTATATAGGTAAAATGTATATCGAATATAGAAACAGAATAAGGGTCAAATTGGAAGTCACTGTTGAAAATGAAAAAATTGAAAGTGACGAAACTAAAATCATAAATAAACTTCAAAATTCGATTTATGATGAGAATTTCAGAAAGGTTATTTTCTCATTTAAATTATTAGAAAAGATAGATCCGTCATTAGTAACTGCCAATATAAATAAAATAATGAATCATGAATCTGGGGTGGTAAGGAATTACGCCCAGCAAAGGATGAATGAGATCAAAGGTTTGTCCGTTTCGGAGAAATATATAGTCAATTATGACTCACAATCAGATGCGCATAAAGGAAGGTATGTTTTAAGCGGTGAAGATTTGGATGATTTGTTGAAATTTGGAGATATATCGCAGAGAAGAATTTTAAAATTAAGTAGGTCCTTAAACCCGGAAGACCGGATTTATTCAGCAGAGTTAATCATCAACTCAACGGATTCAGAAAATATTTCTCTATTAGTTGAATTATTGTCTGATTCAAACTTCAACGTGAGAATTACAGCAATTAAGGCTGCACAACAGAGGTATAACAATGAAGTAATTCACGCTCTTATTAAGAATTTAAGTCAATCGACTTATTCCAATTTAGCAGCGGATATATTGACAGTAATTGGTTATCATGCCTTAACTATACTCGATAATGCCTTTTATAAGTCTGGTCAAACGACACTTGTAATGATGAAAATTGTGCAGGTGATGGGTAAAATAGGAGGTAAAAAAGCGATTAATTTGCTTTGGAATAAGGTTGATTATCCGGATAAAATAGTGGCATCTCAAGTTTTTATTGCTTTGGGACATAGTGGATTTAAAGCGAATATCACCCAAGTAACGTTAATTAAATATGCCATTGAAGGGGATGTTTCAGATATTTCATGGAACCTAGCGGCAGTTTCTGAAGTGAGTCCAAATTTAGAGGGCCCTGAAATCATTAAAGCATTAAAGGAAGAAAATGAGCATGACGTTGATCACATTTACATGCTTCTTTGCATGCTATATGATAATCAATCTATGCAATTGGTTAAAGATAATATTGAAAGTGGAACCAATGAAGGGGTGAGTTTTGGTCTTGAATTGTTGGATGTGTTCTTATCAGATGATTTAAAACAAAGAATAATTCCCGTAGTGGATGATATAAGTGAACATGACAAGTCTAAAAAACTTGAAAATTTGTATCCTAGAGCAAATTTAACGGACTCAGAAGTGCTACAGCATTTAATAAGAAGGGAGTTTAATCAAACTAATCACTGGACAAAAGCCTGTGTACTTCATCAAATTGGTTTATTGCGGTTAGAAGAGTTTATGTACGATTTAATTGCAAACTTATTTAATCCAGATCCACTAATTCATGAAATTTCAGCTTGGGCTATTTATAACATTAACCCAATTTTATATGAAGAGCATTCAAGTAGAATTGACGTTGAAGTGAAGAAGAAGTTGGATGTGATGATTGTTCATCAACGCCTTGGCTTAATGAAATTTTATAAAATTCGTTTCATGAAAAGTACTAAAGTATTTAATTCAGTTCCGGGTTTAGTACTATCAGAATTAGCGGATATGGCCCAAGATGTTCATATGAGATCAGGTAACACCATTTTAGTAACTGAAAATAGTAATTACAACTTTTATGTGGTGTATGAAGGGGAAATTGAAATAATTGAAGCAATGAAAGAGGTCACTCAAATAGAGCAGGGTGGATTTATTGGTGAAATATTCTCCGCGCATGGTCCATCTGGTCATAGCTTAATAAAAGCAAAAACGAATACCTTATTACTGAAATTCTTTAAAGATACCTTTTACGATTATTTAGCAGATCATATCAATTTAGCGGAGCGGGTAGTTGATGAAACATAAAAAAATATTATATTCATGAATTGATAGCCATTTATTCTGATTAATTTAGCAGATTAGTATTAAATAGGGCTTTTTAAAAATTATAAAAGTTAAGATTTTTTTATCTACTTTATAGGTTGGCATGTTAAATTACGATTACCAAGTTTCAGGTAAGTCAAACAAGGTTGAAGGGAGTAACAAATACACCTTCAAAAATCTGTTGGCTAATCCTTTCCCGGGACTTCGTCCGTTTGATCTGGACGAGTGTCACTTGTTTTTTGGTAGAGAACGACATGTCGATGAAATTCTTCTAAAACTTTCCAATCATAAATTCGTCTCCGTTCTAGGTTATTCCGGAAGTGGAAAATCATCGTTAATGCATTGCGGTGTCTTACCTGTGCTTTATGGGGGATTTATGACCCATACCAGTGCCGAATGGACTATTATTAAAATCCGACCTGGATCTGATCCTATTGGAAACCTTTCAAAGTACATTTTAAAAGAATGTGGAAATATTACTGTACAAAATAACACCGATTATAGTGTTCATTTTAAAACAGTACAAACATTATTACGATCAGGGGCGGATGGATTAAACCTAGCATTAGCCCGATATTCAAAGGATAAAGAAGTTAATTACCTGTTTTTAATAGATCAGTTCGAAGAACTTTTTCGATTTAAAAAAGATATAACAATTCCGGAAGCAGTCAATGATGCAATAGCTTTTGTGAATTTATTGGTCTATTCTGTAAAAGAAGATAACCCACTCCCAGTTTATGTGGCGATAACCATGCGGTCAGATTTGGTAGGGGAGTGCTCAAAATACGAAGGATTAACTACCCTTATAAATAATAGTAATTATTTGGTTCCTCGCATGACGCTCCAACAAAAAAGGATTGTTATTGAAGGACCAATATTAGTGGCTGGTGGAAGAATTCATTCTAGACTAGTTAAACGCTTACTCCATGAAATTGGTGATAACCAAGACCAATTGCCAATTTTGCAGCATGCGTTAATGCGTACTTGGGCTTATTGGGTAAATAATCATGACGATGGAGAATTAATTGATTTAAGACATTATAATGCCATTGGTAAAATGTCGGGAGCTCTTTCCCAACACGCTGATGAAATTTATGAAGAACTATCAAATAAGCAGAAACTTGTTGCTGAAACACTTTTTAAGACTTTAACTCAAAAAGGACAAGATAGCCAAGGGATGCGTCGGCCAGCTAAATTGAACGACATTGCCCAACTGGCAGGAGTAAGTAACGAGGAAGTTATGGAGGTTGTTGAATCTTTCCGCCAACCTGGAAGATCCTTTTTAATGCCTTCCTATGAAGTGCCTTTGAAACCAGATACGTTTATTGAAATTTCTCACGAAAGTTTAATGCGTATTTGGGTAAGACTAAAAAACTGGGTAGATGAGGAATATGAATCTGCTCAAATGTACATTCGTCTTTCTGAAGCTGCTGAGATGTATCAAATTGGACAAACGGGTCTATGGAGGCCACCAGATCTTCAATTAGCACTTAACTGGCAGAAAAAGCAGCGCCCGAATAGACTGTGGGCAAAACGATATAACGAGGCTTTTGAACGAGCAATTGTTTTTCTTGATACTTCAAGAATCACCTACGATGCCGAGCAAAAAGCACAACAATTGCTTCAGAAACGGCTTTTAAATAGAACCCGAACTGCGGCTATTATATTGGGTATTGCATTTATTATTGCAATTGTATTCTTTGTTTATGGATATATTCAGCAAGTTAGAGCAGAAACTCAAGCTCAGTTGGCTATTGAAAATGAGGCTAAAGCAACCGAAAGCGCGGAAAAAGCTGATTTGGCACGGTTAGACGCGGTGGAAGCTGAAAAAATAGCGAGTCAACAAAAAGAATTGGCCCAACAACGTGCAAAAGATTTGTCTGCTGCAAATGAGAAACTCGAGCAAGCAATAAATAATTTGCAAATAGCAATTAATAATGAAAAGTCAGCTAAAAATTTAGCCAATACTGAAAGAGTTAACGCTATAAATCAAACAGTAATTGCTCAGAAGGAACGTCTTATTGCAGATAGTGCCAAGGTGGTTGCTCAAAGTAATTTTAACAATGCACAAAGGTTATTATATCTGCAGGTAGCACAATCTATGGCGGCGAAGTCATTGAATCAGTCGAATAACGACTTGCATGGTCTTTTGGCATATCAGGCATTTATTTTTAATACGAAATATGAGGGTAGAAAATATGACCCATATATTTATAACGGATTATATACAGCCTTATCAAAAATTGATGGCAAAACATATAATACCGTTGGTGTTCATGGTGGATCTGCAAGAAGTGTAAGTTTCCCCAATTCCTCGGATATTTATTATACCGCAGGGTCTGATGGAAAGGTTTATAAGAATAGCATGAATCCTGGGGTGCCTCGCGTAGAACTTTCAAGCAGTAAATACAGGAATAAAATTGTTGAAATCAGCAAAGATGGAAATTATTTGGTTTCCGGTGGAGATTCGTCTTTTATTAATGTGTTTAAGCTAAATAACCTTCAGGCGCCTCCTAAAAAGATTACGGTTCACGGCGGTGGAAGGGGTATTTTTGATATTCAATTCTTGCCAGATGGTGTAAATGTAGTGACCTCTGGAGGAGATAAAACCATCAAATTGGTCAATATTGAAACAGGTAAAGTGGATATTATTAAGTCTCCTGAATTTGATTTTAAAGTGTTGGATGTAACCCCGGATGGTAAACGTATTATAGCTGGAGCGGAAAGTGGAAGAGTTAGTTTATTCGATATTGCGACGAAAACTGAAAAGGTCATGATAGATAAGAATAATAGTCCTATCTATGCTATATCTTTCTCTACTGATGGTAAACAGTTTGCAGTTGGCGATGAATCAGGTAAGGTGGAATTATGGAATATCAGTGGGGTAAAACTTCAAGATTTGAATCCACACACAAGTAGGGTTACTTCTATCCAATTTAGCAATGATGGTGGTTTGATTGCCTCTTCTTCTTTGGATAAAACAGTAAATATTTGGGTGTTGAATGAATTAAATGATTTACCAATTACCTTAAATGATAACGATGCTTTTGTTTGGGATCTTGCTTTTAGTCCAGATCCAAAATATTTGTTGGCGGCTTGCGAGGATGGGGAAATACGTGTGTGGACAACAAATTCAGACATTATGGCAAAAAATATGTGCGACAAGTTGAGTAGAAATATGACGTTGGAAGAATGGGAAATTTATACGTCCAACGATATTCCTTATATGAATACATGCGTGGATAAATTAATTGAGAGATAAAAGAATGACCATAAAAAAGATTCTTTTAACGTTTTTACTTTCTATCATTTTTTA
>JAHEMU010000005.1 GCA_024643485.1 Cytophagales bacterium | reverse complement strand
CGATCGTTGGGTAAATTTGGAATACTGTAAAGCAAAGCCGACAGTTCCTCTTCCGTTTGCTTTAAAAGATCGCCAAGTTCCTTAGACTTAGTTTTCGAATCTTGTGTTTTTATTTTAGCCGCTTCCGCTTCTTCTTTTTTTCCTGATTGCATCAACTGCCCGATCTCCTTTGCGGCTATTTTAGCATCCGCTAATACCTGGTCTAGTTCATATTGAGTGGTACGACGAAGGGTATCTTTTTCAAGAACCTGCGCTACTAATTCAGCAGCATTGCCAATATTTCGCTTGTTTAAGCCTTTAATTACCGTCTCTTTATTATCTCGAATGAAGGGAAGTTCTAACATATCTCTCTTAGTTTGCCGCAAAAATAAGGCAAAATTTCATTGATTGAAGTATTTTTATTGCCTATTTCATAAATAATTGGTCTTTAAATTTGAATATCGCTTAGGTCGTTGTATTATTGCATTGATATTCGAGCTTTTCAAAAAGCCACTTGTTAAAATCACAAGTATTTTATTTACAAGTCAACGGAAGTCAATTCCAAACCATTCATATTTCAAACAACTGAGTACGATTTTTTTACTGTATGTACACAATCGATGAATTGCAATTAAAGCTTCTTTCCGAATTGAAGGAAATTGCAGAACAGCTGGACCTTAAAAATTATAAGAGACTAGCAAAACAAGAAATCATTTACAAAATTCTAGATTATCAGGCAGCAAATCCTGAGGTAGATGATATCATAGCTGAGAAAAAATCAGCTAAACCTGCGGCTATCGCCCCAAAAATCAAACGACAAAATGTGGCTCCACGGGCCGAAGATTCAAAGGGAGACGTTGAAAAGGGAGATGCTAAAGCGGTTACTCCTGCAAAAGCAACGGAAGACAAAGCAGATGCTCCCAAAAGAGAAATGAAAAGAGAGGATCCAAGAAACGATAAGAGGAGAGAAAATGCCCCTCAAAGAAAATCGGATCGTCCTTCAGATACTCAACGCAACGAACCTAAAGGTGAAAAAACGGAGCGTCCTAACAGAACTGAACGGCCAGAAAGAACAGATCGCCCAGAAAGAACAGATCGTCCTGAAAGAACGGATCGTCCAGAAAGAACAAATCGTCCTGAAAAAAGAGAACATAACGAACGCACTGAAAAGCAGCCTGTAAAAGAAAATCAGGAAGATCAACAGGAGGGTCAGAACTCACGACAAGAAGATCACCGTAGAAAAAAAGACAATTATATCAAGGATTTCGATGGCGTTATAACCTCGGAAGGGGTACTAGAAATGATGCAAGATGGCTATGGCTTTCTTCGTTCGTCAGATTATAACTACCTAGCTAGTCCGGATGATATTTATGTGTCTCCATCTCAAATTAAGTTATTTGGACTTAAAACTGGGGATACCATTAAAGGGCAAATTCGCCCACCTAAGGAAGGTGAAAAGTATTTCGCCCTACTAAAAATTGATACGGTAAATGGAAGAACAACGGAGGAAATCAGAGATCGAATTAGCTTCGAATACCTGACTCCATTATTTCCAAATGAGAAAATCCATTTAAGCACAAAACCAGACAATTATTCTACTCGTATTCTGGATTTGTTTGCGCCAATTGGTAAAGGACAAAGAGGAATGATTGTAGCCCAACCTAAAACGGGTAAGACAGTCCTTTTGAAAAACATAGCAAATGCCATCGCCGAAAATCACCCAGAGTGTTATTTAATCATCCTTTTGATTGATGAACGTCCGGAAGAGGTGACTGATATGGCAAGAAGTGTAAAAGCTGAAGTAGTATCTTCTACCTTTGATGAGCAAGCGGAACGTCATGTTAAGGTTTCTAGTATCGTGCTTGAAAAAGCAAAAAGAATGGTAGAATGCGGACACGATGTTGTTATTTTACTAGATTCAATTACGCGTTTAGCACGTGCATATAATACGGTTGTTCCTTCTAGTGGAAAAATATTATCGGGAGGGGTGGATGCAAATGCACTTCACAAACCGAAGCGTTTCTTTGGAGCGGCGCGTAACGTTGAAAATGGTGGGTCACTTACCATTATCGCAACAGCTTTGATTGAAACAGGATCGAAAATGGATGAGGTTATCTTTGAAGAATTTAAAGGTACTGGTAATATGGAGCTTCAATTGGATAGAAAACTTTCCAATAAGCGTGTATATCCTGCGATCGATGTGCCTGCTTCAGGAACACGACGTGAAGACTTACTCCTTTCTGAAGAAGAATTGCAACGCGTTTGGATTCTTAGAAAATTCATGTCAGATATGAACTCCAACGAATCGATGGAATTCCTGCTCGATAGAATGAAAGGAACACGAAATAATGAAGAGTTTCTTATTTCAATGAACTCTTAAAAATATCTGGCCGTCTCAAAATTCTTGAGACGGCTTTTTTTTACCCTTTATTCTTAGGCAATAATTTAAAGGAAGTAAAGGTGTACCTTTTTCCTTTTTTGTCATTATGCAGTTATCAATGAAACTGTTAGACAAATATAGCCGAATAACTACCTTATTATTAATGACTACTTTTTTAGCCGTTACCAGTCATGTTATCGAAACGGCATTTCATTGGACCCTACATTTATTTTTCAAGCTGGAATTTATCAGCATAGAATCCTTCGTTTCGTGGGTAAATAATGCGTGACTTTAGCGGTTATAAGGTTTCCAACGCAAGGTTTCAATAAGTGATCCGAGTCGTTTTTCTAATGCTTTTATTTCGTCCGGCGCCCCGTAATAATCTTTGATTGTTTTTGATTGACTACCCTTCGTATAAGTTAAAAAGGTAGTGGGTAAATCGGTCATTGAACCGGAATATTCAGTATCAAAATCAAAGAAATTGGAACGGTTGAATTCTTCTTCAATATTCTCAAATTCCTTTTTAGAGAGCTTGGAATAATACGCTCCAGTATAAGGAATATTCTCTACTCCTTTCAAAAGCACCACCCTGTTTTCGTAGATTGAAATTTCATAAACAGGGCAATTTCCCATGCAGGCAGTTTTTTTCATAGTCAAAACCATTTCACTTTGGTTTGTGTTATATGGAGACTTACAGGAAAACGCAATTGATAGGAAAATAAAGAATGCAAGCGGATATTTTATTAACTCCATGGGCTAAATTTCTAATTAATTGTATTTTATTGCATATTGAATTCAATTTACGGAAATGAGAATTAATTATATAACCTTCATTTTATTACTTTGTCTGAATGTTTCGGAAGGAATGGCTCAGCGAATGAAGACTATTGTAGAAACAGAAGAAATTAAGTGTTACGCTGCGAATTATAACAGCCATACATTTGTGCCTCCCCCGGTGATTAATTCAAGAAATTCATCTGCAAGAATCGCAACTAGTACGTTTAATGTAAATTATAATGGGTTTACGCCAGAAGCACAAGCAGCGTTCCAGTATGCTGTTGATATCTGGGCTTCATTATTGAAAAGTGATGTGCCAATTACTGTAAATGCAACTTTTGAAGTGTTGGATGAAGGTATTTTAGGTTCAGCTATTTGGGGATCTCGACATACAAATTTTGGAGGTGGTAAAATAAATACCTGGTATCCTGCTGCACTCGCAGAAAAATTAGCGGGGAGAACATTAAACAACGTCGCAGATATTAGAGCCAATTTTAGTAGTGAGGTCGATTGGTACTATGGAACTGATGGAAAAGCACCAAGTGGTACTTTTGATATGGTTACGGTGGTATTACATGAACTAGGCCATGGCTTAGGAATGATTCACTCTTTTAATGTTTCTGGATCAACTGGATTTTGGGGTGTAGACACAGATGATAACCCAATGATCTATGACAAATATGTTTCAGGGCCAGAGAGGACGATACTAGTTGAGCAATATCCGAATAGTGATGCGAGAACGTATGCAGCCCTGACAAGTAATAATGTGGTATTTAAAACGACATTAGCAGCAGATAGCAACGGAGGAGTTTATCCTAAATTGTATGCCCCAGGCGAGTGGAGTGGAGGTTCTTCCGTATCTCACCTCGATGAATCTAAATTTGGCCCCGGACTAAAAAATAGTTTAATGACCCCTCAACTTGGGTTTGCGGAAGCCATTCATTCTCCGGGTCCAATTGTATTGGCGATGTTCGCCGATTTGGGCTGGATTAATACTAAAATTGAACATGTTCAATTAAAAAACACTGAAAATTTCGACGAGCCATTTACGATAACTGCCAAAATTACCTCTGATACCGAGATAGACCCTTCGCTTATTAAATTGGTGTATTCATTTGATGGGTTTGTTTCTGATGAACACACAGTAACGATGACAGAAACTTCTCCAACGATTTTCCAAGCTGACATTGAGGCTCCCGGAAGATATACGGTAGTAGACTATTTTATTACTCTTCAGGATAAATATGAAAGAACAATAAATAGCCCTGAAGCTCCGTACGTTTATCGTTTTGAAATAGCAATGGATACTGAAGCACCTGTAGTTAAACACACTCCTCTCAAGTACGCATTTCTAAACCAAGATAGTATTTATTTTGAAGCGAATGTGGAGGATTTTATAGGTATTTCTGAAGGAATATTGCATTATAAAATCAACGATTCTGAATATACCTCCCTTTTAACAGAAGAAATATTTGCGTATAACCCTTCGTATGCGGTTCCTCTGAAATTGATCGATGAGACACTTCAGGAGGGAGATATCATCACATATTACTTTGATTTTATTGACAGAAGTTCTTCAGTGAATTCAACCCGTTTTCCTGAAACGGGTGAAATTCAAATAGAAATGATAGCACCAGGCGAGGTACTCAATACCTATTTTTCTGATTTTTCTGGTGATAATAGTGAGTGGGCTGGTTATATGATGGATATTACTACCGCAGTGAATTTTAATTCTCCAGCAATTCATTCAGCCCATCCCTATAATGATGGATACGATGCTTTTTTTGAATCGAATGCGTGGATGGTATTAAAGAATCCAATTTTAATAAATTCCGAATATCCATGGATTGAGTTCGATGAGATTGTTTTAGTAGAACCTGGTGAAATAGGCTCCTTTTTTGGCAGCTCGACTTTTTGGGATTATGTGATTGTGGAGGGCTCAAAGGATGAAGGAAAAACATGGAAGCCATTTACAAAAGGGTATGATAGCAATTCTTCTCCAGAATGGTTTACATTATATAACACATCGCCAGTTGGAGATAATAGTGGTGCCAAACCAAAATCAAAGGCATTTCGAAAAAAATCAATAAACTTAATTCAAAATAAAAATTTTGCTGTTGGTGATGAAGTGCTCATTCGTTTTCGTTTATTTTCAGATCAGCTGGCGCACGGTTGGGGTTGGGTGGTAGATAATGTATTTATTCAAGAAGTGTATACTGGAGTGGAGTCCTCCATACAAACGGAGTTAGCAGTTTACCCTAATCCATCTCGCAATGGCTATTTCACTTTAGAACCTAAAGAAGGAATTATTTCAGGCACCAAAATTAGTGTCACAGATTTATCAGGCAGACTCGTTTTTTACCAAGTAATTAATGAGTTTTCAACTTCCACAACCATTGATTTATCATCTGCGAATAAAGGAACCTACATACTTCAAATCGAAAACAACAAAGTCATTGGCACTCAAAAAATAATGAAAGTAAACTGATGTTTGGATTTTTTAAAAAGAAGGAAAAAGCCCTCATATTGTCCGATCTCGAGGATCAACGCTTGGTAGTAGGAGACCGTGTAATGGCTTTACGTTATGAATTAGGAGAGGCAGAACTGATTGAAGAGGATGGAATGATTTTTTACAGATCCCTTGAAACAGGCAAAAAAGTAGAGTGGTTTAAAATGATAGATGCTTCCACTGAAAAGCAAAAGGTAAAGAAATTGCCTTTATCCAAGTAGATAGATTTCACATAAATTTATATTTGGTTTTTTATTCCGTTCTTTTTGGTCTAAATTTGCGACAATTTATACCAACCATTCTAATTTTCATTTATGCCAAGAGATAGAAGCATCCGTTCCGTACTCATTATTGGAAGTGGTCCCATCGTAATAGGTCAAGCTTGTGAATTTGATTATGCAGGTTCGCAAGCCTCCAGGTCATTAAGAGAAGAGGGAATCGAAGTGATTCTTATTAATTCAAATCCGGCTACGATAATGACGGACAAGGTGACAGCAGACCATGTCTATCTTAAGCCATTAACTAAGGCATCCATTAGGGAAATTCTGGAAAAGCACAACATCGATGCGGTGCTACCCACCATGGGAGGTCAAACAGCATTAAATCTAGCAATTGATTGTCAAAACGCAGGTATTTGGGACCATTATGGGGTCAAAATTATCGGTGTGGATATCGATGCCATTGAAATGACCGAAGACCGTGAGAAATTCCGGAATTTAATGAATAAAATTGGAGTTGGAGTTTGTACAGGTGAAACCGCAACCTCATTTCTTCAAGGTAAAGAAATTGCACAAAAAATTGGATTTCCATTAGTAATCAGACCTTCATTTACACTTGGAGGTAGTGGTGGAGGGTTTGTAAATACTCCTGATGAGTTCGACAAAGCACTTAACCACGGGTTACACACATCGCCAATTCACGAAGTACTTATTGAACAGAGTATTTTGGGTTGGAAAGAATACGAATTAGAACTTCTTCGCGACGGTTCAGGTAACGTTATTATTATCTGTTCCATAGAAAACTTTGACCCCATGGGGGTGCATACGGGTGACTCCATTACAGTAGCTCCTGCCATGACCTTGCCCGATACCATCTATCAGAATATGCGGGATATGGCCATCAAAATGATGAATGCCATCGGTAAATTTGCTGGGGGTTGTAACGTTCAATTTTCAGTTGACCCACAATCTGATCATATCATAGGGATCGAAATTAACCCAAGGGTATCGCGGTCATCTGCACTTGCTTCAAAAGCAACCGGTTATCCAATCGCTAAAATCGCAGCAAAACTTGCAATAGGATATAATTTAGATGAGTTAACTAACGCTATTACGGGTTCAACTTCAGCTTATTTCGAACCAACACTCGATTACGTTATTGTTAAAATCCCTCGTTGGAATTTCGATAAATTCCAAGGTTCAGATCGCCGACTAGGATTGCAAATGAAATCGGTTGGAGAAGTAATGGGTATCGGAAGAAACTTCCAAGAAGCATTACAGAAAGCCTGTCAGTCGTTAGAAATTAAACGAAATGGATTAGGTGCCGATGGAAAGGAACTAACGAAACAAGACGATATCCTTTACAGCTTGAAAAACCCAAGTTGGAATAGATTGTTCCATATATATGATGCTTTTAAACTTGGAATCCCTTTTAAAACCATCAATAATTTAACCAAAATCGATCCTTGGTTTCTAAACCAAATTGAAGAGTTGGTTTTACTCGAAAAAGATATTCAAAAATATACCATAGACTCACTTCCTGTTGATTTACTGAAAACAGCAAAGGAAAAGGGATATGCCGACCGTCAGTTAGGTCACCTACTTAAATGTTGGGAAAGTGAAGTCTTTAATAAGAGAAACGATCTTGGAATTAAGCGAGTGTATAAACTTGTAGATACATGTGCCGCCGAGTTCGAAGCCAAAACGCCTTACTATTACTCGTCATTCGATGATGAAAATGAATCGGAGGCTTCGGATCGCGAGAAAATAATCATCTTGGGTTCAGGACCGAATCGAATAGGACAGGGAATCGAGTTTGATTACAGCTGTGTTCATGGAGTCCTTGCTGCGAAAGAATGCGGTTATGAAACGATCATGATTAACTGTAATCCTGAGACGGTTTCTACTGATTTCGATATTGCAGATAAGCTATATTTCGAACCGGTATTTTGGGAACACATTTACGATATTATTCTCCACGAAAAACCGAAAGGGGTGATCGTACAATTAGGTGGGCAAACCGCATTGAAGCTCGCTGAAAAAATGGAGAGATACGGAATCCGAATCATGGGTACCGACTTCAAATCATTGGATTTGGCCGAAGATCGAGGAAGTTTCTCAACCCTTTTAAAAGAAAATGAAATTCCTTACCCTGATTTTGGCGTGGCAGAAGATGCTGAAACCGCCATTGAATTAAGTAAAGGAATTGGATTTCCATTGCTTGTTCGCCCTTCGTATGTACTGGGGGGACAAAGCATGAAAATTGTAATCAATGAGCAGGAACTTGAATCTCATATTATAGATATTTTACGTAGCATTCCAGGTAATAAGGTCCTACTAGATCACTTCCTAGACGGAGCAATCGAAGCAGAAGCAGATGCCATTTGTGATGGGGAAAATGTCTATATCATTGGAATTATGCAGCACATCGAACCGGCAGGCATTCACTCTGGTGATTCTTATGCCGTATTACCTCCATATAATTTGGGAGATTTAGTAATTAAACAAATTGAAAAATATACTGAAAAAATTGCGCTAGCGTTAAATACCGTTGGGTTAATCAATATTCAGTTTGCAATAAAGGACGATAAGGTCTATATCATTGAGGCCAATCCTCGTGCATCGAGAACCGTTCCATTTATATGCAAAGCATACGATGAACCGTATGTAAATTA
Source organism: Cytophagales bacterium (assembly GCA_024643485.1). Classification (GTDB taxonomy): domain Bacteria; phylum Bacteroidota; class Bacteroidia; order Cytophagales; family Cyclobacteriaceae; genus JAHEMU01. Next base: position 12,402 of record JAHEMU010000005.1, on the reverse strand, counting down.
CGCAGTGAAAGTAATGTTAGGCGAGAAAAAAGTGACAGACTTTAATTTTAATCCAACTAAAAAAGGATATGCAATCAAAGTACCTGTATTCTCTTTTGATAAATTCCCTAACGTAAATAAGGAATTAGGACCTGAAATGAAATCTACCGGTGAAGCCATTTACTTTATCGACGACTTGATGGACGATTACTTTATGAAAATTTATTCCGAACGTAACCTATACTTGTCGAGATAAGTAAACTAAAACAAAACCATAGGTCATGTTTAAATTTTTGCTGCTAACATTTGTATTCTTTTACGTTCTTTTCAGGATTGGAGGGTTTTTTATGCGAGTGCTTTTCGGAAGAATGCAGCAACCACCTAAACAATCTTCTTACCGGAAGGGGGATGTATTTGTCAACAACCAGCCGGCGGCAAAGATAAAAGAGAAAAAAAACTATTCCGGTGGGGATTACATTGACTATGAAGAGGTTGAATAGTCTTCAGGAACAAATGATTAAATGAATCTGCAATTTGTAAAATATCAGGCTACCGGAAACGACTTTATTATTATAGACGGAAGAAGTTTTAAGTCTGAGTTTTCGGTGGAGGATATTTCATTACTCTGCCATCGCAGGTTTGGAATCGGTTCCGATGGATTAATTATTGTTAAAGAACACCCACAATATGATTTTGAAATTGTGTTCTTTAATCCAGATGGATCTCAAAGTTTATGCGGAAATGGCACCAGAGCCGCCGTTAAATTTGCTAGAAAACACGGTTTTACAGAAAACGAAAAGGTGAATTTTTTAGCGTTTGACGGACTTCACGATGCGGAAATTTTAACGAATGGCGAAGTTCGATTACACATGTCTGATGTAGTAGACTATAGAAACGTTGCTGAAGATGTTTATGTGTACACCGGATCTCCTCATTTAGTGCGTTTTGTAAATCAAATTGAAGATTTCCCAGTAGTTCAAACGGGGAGTAAATTGCGATATGATTGGCCAGAAAAGGGAGGCACAAACGTAAACTTTATAGAGAAAACAGGTGAAAGTCGATTGTCTATAAGAACTTATGAACGCGGAGTTGAAAATGAAACTTACTCTTGCGGAACTGGGGCTACTGCTGCGGCAATCGCTGCAGGGTTAACCGATATGAAAAGCCCTGTAAAATTAAAAACTCTAGGAGGGTTGTTAGAAGTAGAGTTTGAAAGTGATCCACATGGATCTTTTAAAAATGTGTTTTTGATTGGCCCAGCTGAAGAAGTATTCAGTGGGGTTTTTCGTTTTTAGAGTTTTATAAATGTAAATTTGTCCCCCCATAAAAGGGGTTTTGAAATATGATACAGTTAATTGCGAAGCTTTTTGGCACAAAATCCGAAAAAGATATAAAAAAATTAATGCCTTTGGTTAGTCAGATTAATGCTGAAAATGATCGACTGGCAAAACTATCCAATGACGAGCTGAGAAAAGCAACCGAATCGGTAAAGGCAGATATAGCAGCATTCTTGCAAGATATTGATACTCAAATTGCTGATTTACATAAGAAAATTGATGAAGATGAATCGATTGATGTGTATCAGAAAGAGGATATTTTTGATCAAATTGATAAGCTTGAAGAGGAAAGAAATGTAGAGCTTGAAAAGGCCCTTCAAAAGGTTCTTTTCCGCGCTTTTGCCATTGTTAAGCAAACGGCGACTCGTTTTAAAGACAACGAAACCATCGAAGTAACGGCTTCCATGTTTGATAAACAACTAGGTGCTGAACGCGATTATGTAGAAATTTCAGGCGATAAAGCCATTTGGAAAAACTCATGGTCTGCTGCTGGATCTAAAATTATCTGGGACATGGTGCACTATGACGTGCAGCTAATTGGTGGGATGGTATTACACGAAGGTAAAATCGCCGAGATGGCAACGGGTGAGGGTAAAACATTGGTGGCTACCTTACCTGCTTTCCTAAATGCTTTGTCTGGTAGAGGCGTTCATGTTGTGACGGTGAATGATTACCTAGCAAGACGGGATAGTGAATGGATCGGACCTATATTCGAGTTCCACGGTTTGAGAATTGACTGTATTGATAAGCATGAACCTCATTCAGAAAAAAGAAAGGCGGCCTATAGAGCTGATATATGCTACGGTACTAATAACGAATTCGGTTTTGACTACCTCAGAGATAATATGTCGCGCCATCCTGACGAATTGGTGCAGAAGAAACACCACTATGCGATGGTCGATGAGGTCGATTCAGTATTGATTGATGAGGCACGTACCCCATTGATTATCAGTGGACCAATTCCCAAAGGCGATGAACATGAATTCTATGATTTAAAGCCTAGAATATCGCGCTTAGTTGAGGAGCAAAAGAAACTTTCAAATCAATTCCTTCATGAAGCGAAGCGATTATTAAAAGATGATGAAAATAACAAAGAAGGAGGGTTAGCCCTTTTCCGTGCCTTTCGTGCATTGCCTAAGTATAAACCTTTGATTAAGTTCCTAAGTGAAACAGGAATACGTCAAATTTTGCAAAAAACAGAAAACTTCTACCTTCAGGATAATCAGAAAAACATGCCTGAAGCGGATGAACCGTTGTTTTTTACCATTGAAGAAAAACAAAACTCAGTTGAGCTAACAGATAAAGGGATTAACTTAATCACTGGCCAAGGGGAAGATACCAATTTCTTTATTATGCCCGATATCGGCCTGGAGATTGCTAAACTTGAAAAGGACCAAACTATTTCAGATAGCTTAAAAGTCGAACGTAAGGAAGCCTTAATTAAAGATTATTCTATTAAGTCTCAACGGATTCACACAGTGAACCAATTGTTAAAGGCGTATACCTTATTCGAAAAAGATACTGAGTATATCATTGTTGAAGGCAAGGTGAAAATTGTGGACGAACAAACAGGCCGTGTAATGGATGGTCGTCGTTATTCTGATGGATTACACCAAGCGATTGAGGCGAAAGAAAATGTTAAGGTAGAGGATGCTACACAAACCTACGCAACCATTACTTTACAAAATTACTTTAGAATGTACCACAAACTAGCCGGAATGACAGGTACTGCCGTTACGGAAGCAGGTGAATTCTGGGAAATTTATAAACTCGACGTGGTAACCATACCGACGAATCGTCCTATTACAAGAGATGATCGTCAGGATTTAGTGTTCAAAACCGCACGTGAAAAATTTAATGCTGTTGCCGATGAAATTGTAGAATTAACGAAAGTTGGTCGGCCCGTTTTAGTAGGTACTACTTCAGTGGAAATTTCAGAATTAGTTAGCCGAATGCTAAGTATCAGAAAAATTGACCACGAAGTTTTAAATGCAAAACAACATCAAAGAGAGGCTGAAATTGTAGCAAATGCAGGTAAGCCAGGCGCAGTTACCATTGCAACCAATATGGCAGGTAGAGGTACCGATATAAAGCTTGCCGCTGAATCAAAACAAGCAGGTGGATTAGCAATTATTGGTACTGAGCGACATGAATCACGCCGTGTAGACCGTCAGTTGAGAGGTAGAGCAGGGCGTCAGGGAGATCCAGGGTCTTCTCAATTCTTCGTGTCGTTGGAGGATAACCTCATGCGATTATTTATGCCGGAAAGAATTGCTCGTGTGATGGACCGACTTGGCCTTAAAGAGGGTGAGGTAATTTCACATAGTATGGTTACTAAATCCATAGAAAGAGCGCAGAAAAAAGTAGAAGAAAATAACTTTGGGATAAGAAAACGATTGCTTGAATATGACGATGTGATGAATTCACAACGTGAAGTAATCTACAAGAGAAGGAAAAATGCCTTATTTGGCGAGCGCCTTCAAATGGATATCCTAAACATGGTGTTGGAAACATCTGAAGATAGAGCTATTCAGTCAAAAGCGGCCGGCACCTACGATGAATTTAAATTGGAAATTTTAGGTACCTTAGGTTTTGATGCTAAAATCACTCAAAAGGAATTTGCAGACCTTTCAGAAATTGATTTAGGCAATAAATTGTTTGATGAGTCGTATAATCATTACAATTCTAAAAACGAAAAAATTGCAGAAAAGGCTTATCCAGTGATAAAAACCACCTATGAAACCAGAGGTGCAACAATCAAAAACATTCTGGTTCCATTTACTGATGGCAAAAAACAGATTGGCGTTACTGTAGATCTTGAAAAGTCATTCAAGTCTCACAACAAAGAACTGATTCGTGAGATGGAAAAAATCATTACCTTAAGTACCATTGATATGCTTTGGAAGGAACACCTAAGGGAAATGGATGACTTAAAACAGTCGGTTCAGATGGCATCTTATGAACAGAAAGATCCTTTATTGATATATAAATTCGAAGGGTTTGAGTTGTTCAAACAGTTTATCGCTAAAGTGAATGAAGACACGGTTACTTTCTTAATGAAAGCCGACATTCCAGTTCAACAAGCAGATGAGGTACAAGAAGCTCAGAATCGACGACAAAGACAAAAATTACAGGAGAATAAGGAAGAGTCTAAATCTCTATTGCAAGGTCAGACGGCAACCAATAGAACTGCCGTTCCTAAAACTGAGCCAATTAAATCTGCGAGAATTATGGGAAGAAATGACCGAGTTTCTGTACAGTATACAGATGGTAAAGTGATGAAAGATGTAAAATTCAAAAAGGTTGAAGAGGATATTAGAAATAATTTATGCGTTATAATTGAAGAATAATGAGCGGGTTAAAAAAGATAGTCATGGCATTTTATATTTCATTTTTGATGATGGCTTGTCAACAATTACCAATTTTTTCTGGTAATGCGGAAAGCGTAACTCCATCAAGAGGAAATTATTACGAAGATTTGTCAGCTACACGGCCTGAATTTATTTCTGAACCCTCCGATTCAATTCCTGAAAAAATTACCCTAGAAAGACGGGGTAATTCTGCTGAGTTTTCACAAGAAGACACGCAATCTTTGGCAATACTTACCGATAGCATCGCGTCACTTCAATTGAAAAAAAATAAAGTGGATGGATATTCAATATTGGTTCATAGTGGCACAAAAAATGAAGATGCGTTGAAAGTGAAGGGTTATTTAATTAAGAATTTTCCTGAGGAACCTTCTGAATTATTTTTTCAACAACCATTTTTTAAAGTGAGAATTGGAAATTATGTTAATCAATTAAGCGCGTCGGAACTTTTATTGAAGGTAAGGAAGGATTATCCAGGTGCTATTATTGTCCCAACACAGTTTCAAGTGGTAGAAAAAAAGAAAGAATAACTCTCAGTTCTTTTAAAAAATCACTTCAAACAATCAATTACTGCATATTTTGAAAGGTAAGGAATTCATTAAGCTCTATAAAGATAATCCGGCAGTAGTTCGTATAGCAGATAAAATCCGGCCTAATGAACCAAATGCCGTGGCGATTCGCGGAATGGCTGGCAGTTTGGATGCTGTTGTTGCAGCATCGGTTTATTCCCTCAATCACCAAACACATATTTTTGTTCTTCAGGATAAGGAAGAAGCTGCTTATTTTCAGAATGATCTGCAAAATTTATTAACCGGGAAGGAGATTTTATTTTTCCCAACTTCGTATAAACGGCCTTATTCTTTCGATCAAACTGAAAATGCCAACATTTTAATGAGAGCTGAGATTCTCAATAAAATAAATCATAAAGCGAGCTCCGGAGAATTAATAGTTACCTACCCAGAAGCTCTGACCGAAAAAGTAATTAATAAACGATCCCTTACCAAGAATACGTTTACCGTAAAATCGGGTGATCAATTGGATAGTGAATTTCTCACTGAACTTCTGATTAGTTATGATTTTGAAAAAGTAGATTTCGTGTATGAAGCAGGACAATTTGCGATACGGGGAGGAATTATCGATATATATAGTTACGCACACGAGCTTCCCTATCGTTTGGAATTGTTTGGAGATGAGTTAGAAAGTATCAGAACTTTTGACCCCGTAACGCAGCTTTCCCAAGATTCGCTAAAAGAAATAAACATCATTCCAAATGTCCAAACCCGGCTAGTAACCGAGGAGAGACAGTCATTTTTATCTTTTATCCCTCAAAACAGTAATCTTTGGTTTAAAGACATAGAATTAACAATGGATGTTATTCAAAGTTATTTCGAATCCGCAAGTCAGTCGTTTGAAAAGATTAAAAAGGACACCTACAACACTACTGTTGTATTAAAACCAGAGGATATATTTCAGGAGAAAAAGGAATTTTCAGAGTTAATAGCCAAATTTCCGATGGTAGAGTTTGGAAATAGATATTATTTAAAAGAGGCAGAGAACATACAATTTAAGGCCTCGCCACAGGCTGCATTTAACCAGAATTTTGATCTCATAGCAGATAGTCTACTCGAATACGAACAAAAAGGATTCGGATTATACATCGCCGCCGAGTCGGCACTCCAATTAGAACGATTAGAGAATATATTTAGAGAGCTAAACGAAGAAATTCGATTCCAGTCAGTACACATAGGATTGAGAAATGGATTTGTTGATGAAATGGCCGGAATCGCCTGTTATACAGATCATGAATTGTTCGGGCGATTTTTCAGATATAAAACACAAGACCGGAAATCGAGGTCTAATGCCATTACACTTAAAGAGCTTAATGCCCTCCAAGCAGGTGATTATGTTACCCATATCGATTACGGGATAGGGAAATTTGTTGGGTTAGAAAAAAAGGTTGTCAACGGCAAAGAACAGGAAGTAATTCGGCTTGTTTATAAAGATGATGACTTATTGTATTTGAGTATTCATGCCTTACATAAGATTAATAAGTACACAGGCAAAGAAGGGATTCCGCCACAAATTTCAAAACTTGGTTCGCCTGAATGGGAAAATAAAAAGAAGCGAGTAAAGAAAAAAGTCGCAGATATCGCCAAGGAGTTAATTGAGCTTTACGCCAAACGGAAATCTGCCTCTGGTTATGCATATTCTAGGGATGGATACCTTCAAGCTGAATTAGAATCTTCTTTTTTTTATGAAGATACGCCCGATCAGAGCACGGCAACGGCAGCAGTTAAAGAAGATATGGAAGCTCCACATCCAATGGATCGACTGGTGTGTGGCGATGTGGGATTTGGAAAAACAGAAGTGGCTATTCGGGCTGCATTTAAAGCAGCTACTGACGGAAAACAGGTCGCAGTTTTGGTGCCAACGACCATTTTAGCGATGCAACATCATCGTACTTTTACCGAACGATTAAAGCATTTTCCTGTTAAAATTGAATATATCAACCGATTTCGTTCGGCGAAAGAGATAAAAGATATTTTGAAATTGACTGAAACTGGTCATGTAAATATATTGATAGGAACGCATCGTATTGCTAGTAAAGACGTCAAATTCAAAAACTTAGGGTTGATGATAGTAGACGAAGAGCAAAAATTTGGTGTGAAAGTAAAGGATAGGCTCAAAGAATTTAAAGTAGATGTGGATGTGTTGACACTCACCGCAACGCCGATCCCCAGAACCCTGCATTTTAGCTTAATGGGAGCCCGCGATTTAAGTATTATTGCCACGGCACCTCCTAATAGGCAACCCGTTACTACAGAGATTCATACTTTTTCAGATATTTTACTTCGGGATGCCATTTCTTTTGAACTCAAACGTGGTGGACAAGTATTTTTTATCCACAACCGGGTGAAGGACATTGAAGAAATTGCCAATATAGTACTTCATTTGGTTCCTGATGCCCGTATTGGAATTGCTCATGGCCAAATGGATGGAAAAGCGTTGGAAAAAGTAATGGTAAAGTTTATTGAAGGCGAATTTGATGTGTTGGTAAGCACCAATATTGTCGAATCCGGTTTGGATATCCCTAATGCCAACACCATTATTATAAATCAAGCGCAGAACTTTGGTCTTTCCGACCTTCATCAGATGAGAGGTAGAGTAGGGCGCTCAAACAGAAAAGCCTTTTGTTTTTTATTAACGCCACCGGTTATTGGATTATCGTCAGATGCTCGTAAACGACTAAAAGCCTTGGAAGAATTTTCGGATTTGGGAGACGGTTATAAAGTAGCCCTTAGAGATTTGGATATTAGAGGTGCAGGTAACCTACTTGGAGCTGAACAGAGTGGTTTTATCACCGATTTGGGATTTGAAACCTACCACAAAATCTTGGATGAAGCGGTACAAGAATTAAAGGATACTCAATTTAAAGACCTATTTCAAACAGATTTGGGGAAAATTGCTGCCATTGTAGCAACTGATTGTGTTATTGAAACTGATTTAGAGATTTTAATACCAGATCGGTACGTTACGAATATTTCTGAGCGATTAAATTTATATACCCAGTTGGATAATATTAATGGTAAAGAAGAATTGGATAAATTTCAATTGGATTTAGAAGATAGGTTTGGGAAAATTCCAGAATCGGTGCATGCATTGATGGATAGTGTGCGTTTAAGATGGGATGCTCAGTACATGGGATTTGAAAAACTTAGACTGAAGAACGACACCATGAGGGGGTTCTTCTTGCCGGCTGATCGAGCAGAATACTTTAATTCGAGTACATTTGGAAATATCCTTAAATACGTTCAAAAAAATCCCCGTAAAGTAAGGATGACTGAACACAAAGGCAAACCCATATTAGACATTCAACACGTAGAAAGTATTGCCGAAGCGAGGAGGATATTTTCAGAAATGAAAGGTGAAGTGATTGTTTAGAAACTCATAATTTCTTTAAATCGTTGCGTTTGCCTTCTAGATACATCCACATCATGACCTCCCGTAAGGAAAATTTTAATACTTCCGCTAAACCAAGGTTCAATTCTTTCTACCCATTTTAAGTTCACTATTTGTTGGCGATTTGCTCTAAAAAATGTTTTAGGATCGAGGCGAGTTTCTAAATAATTCAATGTTCGTGGGATCATTGGTTTTTCATTATCGAAATACAATTTGGTATAATTCCCGTCCACTTCAAACAATCGCACCTTGCTTAAAGGCACAAACCAGCAGCGCTCTCCGTCTTTCACGAAAACTTGGTCATCAATCGTCATTTTATCTCCAGACTCATCCTCTTTCGCTTTCGCAAGCCGCTCCGAAACCTTCGATACAGCAGCAGAAAGCCGATCTTTTTCGATGGGTTTCATCAAATAATCCAGCGCATTGAATTCAAATGCCTTGATAGCGTATTCATCGTATGCAGTAGTGAAAATCACTTCAGGCGCAAATTCAAGTTCTTCCAATAATTCGAACCCTGTTTTTCCCGGCATTTGAATATCCAAGAAGATAACATCTGGTTTGAGCTCGTCAATTTTGGCCTTTGCTTCTTCAGCATTAGAAGCCTCACCAGCAATTAAAATATGGTCGTAATCCTTTAGCAAACGTTTTAACTCATTTCTCGCTAACCGTGAATCGTCAATTATTAATGCTTTCATAGAGATTAATTTTTTTCTTTAATAGGGATGATAAATCGAGCTTCTACCATATTATTTTCGAGATTTTTCAAACTAAAAGTAGCATTTTTACCGTACAAAAACTGCAATCTTTCGCGGGCATTTTTTATTCCAATACCCGTTGATTCATTTTTTGTAACATTGTTTAGTTTTCCAGTATTTGTAACCCTTACATCCAGTTCTTCCTTGTTAAGTTCACAGGTTATTCGGATTTCTCCCCCTTCAGCCAATTCAGATATACCGTGTTTAATGGCGTTTTCTACCAATAGTTGCACTGACATAGGCGGAATCGGAATTTCCATCACCTCTTCATTTACTTGAATGCTAAAATTTAATCGTTCCTCGAATTGAATAGATTCCAGTTGAAGGTAATTTTTTACAATATTTAATTCATCTCGAATGCTTACTTTTTCGAGGTTGTTGAATTTTATGCTATATCTCAATAACCCAGAGAGGTTGGTTATCATTTCACGTGCTCGCTCTGGGTTTTCAACTACCAACGATCGAATGTTATTCAAACTATTAAAAATGAAATGAGGGTTTATCTGGCTTTTTAAAGCGATAAGTTGCGCCTCCTTTACCGATGCTTCTAGTTTCCATTTCTCAATTTCTGTTTCTTTATAACTAATAAATAGTTTGTAAAAAGCATAGATAAGAGTCCAAACGAAATAAACAGCATAAAGGTTGAATAAAAACAACACCACCTCACTGATGGTAAGCGAAGAACCATTTTCAAATAATAGAATGGCAATGGGAAGGATGGAAAGCCCCCAAAGAATGGCTAACACTAAGGGTGCGAGGAAAAATAAAAAGATTAAATTTTTGGAATTAATTTGATTCCAGGTCCTTGTTTTCAGGTGATTTCTAAACAAATGAGTATAAAAGAAACCAATGCAAGTCGCACAAATAAAATAGAGGATGGTATTCAAGGAAAATACCTCAACGATAAAAACAGAACTTATGGTCAGAATTACAAAAAACAAGGTCCAACCCGAAATTTGTAATCTCCAGTAATGTATATCTAAATGATTTTTCTTGATGACCATGATACTGTAAATATGTACACTCAAAATGAAGAGTACAAGAATCAGTAAAGGAAAGGTTTAACAGAATTTTTAACGGAATATTATGACGGATGAAGTAATACCATCTACCTTTCGTCGGATTTTTCTGCTAATAATCGGCGAAACACAATATTTTTTGGGAATTATACCGAATAATTAGATTAGAAATACTATTTTGGCACTCTACTTCAATTGTAGAATTTATATTTTTGTTTAATTTGAAATTGTTTCAGACATTTGTCTAAAGATTTTTTGATTATGTATAAGACAAGACGACTCTTTCAAAGTGTTATTATGTTGGTAGGTGGATCTATGCTTTTAACTTCATGTTTCTTGAAGGGCATTAACTACCCCACTAGTGAACACCCAGGTCAATTAAGTACTGCTACTGGTAACCTTTATAACGATGGTATTCACTACGAAGTGAAACCTTATGAGGGACAGCCCGATGCGCCGAACATGGTATTCATTGAAGGAGGACGTCACGTGATGGGTTCCTTTGAAGAGGATATGATGACTCGCCGGGATAATATCGAGCGTACTATTTCAGTTGCTTCATTCTATATGGATGAAACTGAAATCGCCAACATTCACTGGTTGGAATATTTATTCCACCTTCAGCAAGATTCAACTCCGGTGAATCCTAACATTTATTTGGAAGCACTTCCTGATACTACGGTATGGGAAGGAAAACTCGCATTTAATGACCCTTATGTAGCACACTATCTGCGCTATCCTGGTTTCCGTTTCTTCCCTGTAGTGGGTGTTACTTGGAATCAGGCTGCGAAATATTCAGATTGGAGAACTGCAGCTGTTAACCTTCGTTTGAACGAAGAATCAGGTGGAGCTTCAAACTGGAGTGGTGCAGGAAGAGTTCCATTAGAAGAAGGTATTTTTATTCCGGATTACCGACTACCAACAGAAGCTGAGTGGGAATATGCTGCTCAAGCGATGATGGGAACCCAGTGGTTAGACGAGAATCAAACTCACCAACGATTATACCCTTGGGATGGGCACGCTACAAGAAATCCATACGGAAAAGAAATGGGTTACTTCCTAGCTAACTTTAAAAGAGGTCGTGGTGACTACGCGGGTATCGCAGGTAAACTTAACGATGGCGCTTTAATTACTAGTTATATCTATGAATTCCCTCCAAATGATTTGGGTCTTTATAATATGGCAGGTAACGTAAGTGAGTGGGTACAAGACGTTTATCGTCCTCTATCATTCCAAGATTTCGATGATTTGAATCCAATTCGTCGTGATGGTTGGATAGATCCAGATGGAGCAAGCACCAATGGACCTGCTTATAACAACAAGAAAAATAATCCAACTGGCTATACTTCTTTGATTGACGACAGAGCTCGTGTTTACAAAGGTGGTAGCTGGAAAGATGTAGCATACTGGATGTCTCCAGGTACTAGAAGATATTTAGATCAGGATTCAGCAACTGCAACTATCGGTTTCCGTTGTGCCATGATCAGAGCAGGTTCGAATTTCTAATTCGAATCAGCTAGAAGAAAAAAGCCATCTGAATTTTCAGATGGCTTTTTTTATTTTCTAGCAAATGCAATCAAGCCAAAGGATATTGATGCAGGGTCGTATAGCACGACGGTATGATAAATGCTTTCCAATGTGGCACCCGTAGTAAGCACATCGTCAACAATAAGCAAATGCTTTCCTTTTAAATCCTTACCTAATAACGGCTTGACATTAAATATCCCTTCCGTATTGATTATTCTATCCACTTTGTTTTTTGCCGTTTGAGTACTTGTGGCAATGGTTCGCTCGCAACAATTCAAAAGAAGGACGCGTGTAGATTTTGAAATCCCTCTTCCAAATTCTTCCGCTTGATTATATCCTCTTTTCTTCTGCTTGTCTTTATGAAGTGGAATGGGAATGATATAATCAAAAGATACGGTCGATTTTGCTTTGATTTTTTCACCTAACAATTTGCCAAGGTCAAAAGCGAACTCTCGAC
>JAHEMU010000210.1 GCA_024643485.1 Cytophagales bacterium | reverse complement strand
AATAAAATCAGCATCAAAAATGGCGATAAATTGCCCTTTTGCAAGTGAAAGCCCATGAGAAAGAGCTCCTGCTTTGTATCCTTGCCGAGAGGTACGTTGAATATGTAAAATATGTGGAGGGTTTCCCATTTCCTTTAACCGTGTTTTGATTATTTCTGAAGTTAAATCAGTAGAATCATCTAGGAGCTGGATATCTAATAATTCTTTGGGATACTCAATAGAATTTATTGCTGTAATTAAGCGGTCTATCACATATTGCTCATTGTAAATAGGTAATTGTATGGTAACAGTAGGAAGGGAATTGGAGATGGACAAAGCACCATTGTTTTCGTCTTTTCTTTTTTTTGAGTAGCTGAAAAGCAAATGAACCTGAGCCATGCTGAATAAAAACAGATACAAAAGAAGAAGAGAATATAATAAAATAATCATAGACTTAAATGTAGCGAAAGATCGTATAAAGTATTTTATACCCGGCGAGAATTGTTCCTTTAACAGTGCCTGATACCTTAGATTTCCCAATTCTCTTACGGTAATTGGCTGGAATTTCGGCACATTTTAGCTTTTTCTTTGCTGCTTTTAATTGCATTTCGACGGTCCAACCGTAATTCAAATCCCGCATTCCTAAATCGTTCAATTTTGATAATTTGATGGCGCGGAATGGTCCGAGATCGGTAAATTGTTCTTTATAAATCCAGCGGATAAGTGTAGTTGCTAAGCCATTTCCAAAACGTTGTGGAAACGTCATGGATCCCTTTTCTCTTTTACCTAAGGCGCGGGAACCAATAACTAAATCGCATTGATCTTCCAGGATAGGTTGGACTAACGCGGGTATTTGCTCAGGAAAATCACTGTAATCACCATCAATAAATACGATGATATCTACTGGAAAGGTAGAATTATAATAATTGATTCCCGTTAAGCAAGCATTTCCATAACCCTTTTGTGGTGCACGTAAAACTACCGCGCCTGCTTTTAAAGCGACTTCTGCGGTTTTATCCGTGCTTCCATTATCGACCACCACCACTTTTTGCACCCATGGAGAAGGGATATCTGCTAATACTTTAGCGATACTTTTTTCTTCATTTAAGGCAGGAATAATTACTCCAATGGATTGACTGGGCATGATATTTTAGCGAGTTAAAAGGGGTTTTGATCGTTTAATGCCCAATTATAGTCCTTAAAGTCGATAGTTGGGTCGGAAACTGATAAATTAAGTGTATTTGCAATAAATTCGACAACCCCGCCTTTAATTTGAAAATCACCGCCGTACCATAAAAAGATGGAAGAGAGCTCCCAACTGGAATTTGAAAGGGTATTTTTAGTAGTATCTTTTAAAAATCGCAAAGTTTGGTCATTTAATTGTTCATCTAATTTTGCTGAAATGTAGGCTTCATTTCTAAGCGGAGGACAAGAAATTGCTGCACATACTAAAGCGAAATGTATTCGTTCTTCGCTAAAATACGTCCTTATAATGCCGTGTTCGATATCATCCAAGCTGTATTTTTTGTTATTGATTTCAATAAAACGTATTTGCCAAGGGGTATTTACCCGTGGAATTTGAATAGATGGGCCGATATCTTTTATGCTTTTGAGTGGATAGTGGCGCAACACCAGTTGTACGGTTGCTGCATTATACAAATTAATGTAATATGCTAGCTCTTCTTCTTTTGTCCAGGAATTGGTGTCGGGTGGATGCTGGTTTAATAGTTCAAGGTATTTATTTAATTCTGAAGAATCTTTTTGAAAAGAATGATAGTCGACTAACCCTTGAGTATCGACATATTTTTTCAAGAGTATATTCCAAGATTCGTGGGAAGGAGCAATAGTCCCAGATTCAGTCGGACGAATATTTCCACAACTGAAAAAGGTTAAAAAGATTAAATAAACCAGACTTTTATTCATATTAATTTTTCGAAAGAAAGATAGTTATTTCCACAAGTTATTTTAACAGTAGAAGTATGGAAATCATTCCAAAATTGTATATTTTACCAGTTGATTTTTAAAAAATATGGAAAATATTGATTTACAACAACTAATCATTTTGGTCGCCGGGTTTGGGATTGTCGCGATAGCTAGCAACCAAATTGCAGTATTGTTTAAGAAAATCAAACTGCCCTTAATAACCGGTTTGCTCTTTGTTGGGATTTTGGCGGGTCCATATGTATTAGGGCTAATTCCCTTCGAGGCAAGAAATAATTTAGGTTTTATAAGTGATATAGCTTTGGCGTACATCGCTTTTGCAGCTGGGTCTGAATTGTATCTTAAAGAATTGCGCGATCGGTTTAAAAGTATCAAATGGATTACGGCGGGTCAGATCGTGGTAACCTTTCTACTCGCTTCAATTTTGGTTTATTTTATTTTAGGTTACGTTTCATTTATGGGAACGCTTTCCCATGATCAAAAATTAATAATTGCACTGTTGTCAGGAGTCATTTTTATTGCACGTTCTCCTGCTTCTGCCATTGCTATCATAAATGAAGTCCGGGCAAAAGGGCCGTTTACTCATACCGTACTGGGTGTAACAGTTCTCAAAGATTTTATAGTGATTATCATGTTTGCTATAACCATGTCATTTGCTATTGCAATTGATCAAGGTGAAGCAATAAGAATTAGTGGAATTTTCGTGGTTCTTTTGGAAATGGTGGTGTCATTTGCACTCGGATTTTTGTTGAGTCGCGTTTTGAATCTTATCCTTCAACTCAAAATGAATCATACAGTTAAACAACTGATGATTCTAGTCGCTGGATACTCGATTTATTTATTGTACTACGGCGTCAAAATTTATACGGGGAAGTATTTCGGAAAAGAATTTTTAATTGAGCCCTTGTTGATATGTATACTGGGAAGTTTCATCGTTACCAACTACACAAAATCAAGATACGAGTTTTTAAAAATTATTAAGGAAATAGGAACTCCAATTTACGTAGCTTTCTTCACACTTGCAGGGGCAGTTTTAGCTATTGATGTTTTCGTTGATATATGGCTGATTACCATCATTTTCTTTGCAATTCGATTAGTAGCTATTATAGTAGGGGCATATATAGGGGGTAAACTAGCAGGAGACCCTCCCTTGTATAATAAAATTGGATGGATGCCTTATGTTACTCAAGCGGGAGTTGGATTGGGATTGGCCCTCATCGTTGCGCGTACTTTCCCAAGCTGGGGATTTGAATTCGCGACAGTTATCACTTCGATGATTGTAATAAATCAAGTACTTGGGCCGCCTCTCTTTAAGTGGGCTTTAGCATTGGTTGGTGAATCGAGGATCAAAGCAAATACACCTGAATTTGATGGAGTTCGAGATGCTATCATTTTTGGCTTGGAAAGTCAGTCTGTTGCTTTGGCGAATCAACTTAAGGGAAATAATTGGGAGGTAAAAATTGTAACGTTTAATCAGGAAATAAACCCAGATGATTATCCAGGACTTACCATAAAACATATCGATCAAATAAGTCAGGAGAATTTAGAAGGATTGGAAACTCAATTGAGTGAGGCCGTCGTCTTAATGCTTACTGATGATGAAAACTTGGAACTGGCTGAATTAATTTATCAAAAATTTGGGGTAAAGGATGTGGTTGTGAGACTAAACCATCGATACAATTTTCAAAAGTTCCACGATTTGGGGACGTTAATTGTTGAGCCAAGTACTGCAATTGTGAGTTTATTGGATCACTTTGTAAGGTCTCCACAAGCAGCTTCTTTACTACTTGGAATGCAAGAAGGACAAGATTCACTAGATCTTGAAGTATTGAATTCTAATTTGCATGGAATGGCACTTAGAGATTTGAGATTACCGGCCGATGTTATTCTTTTGTCAATTTTGCGATCAGGACAAATGATAATCACTCACGGATATACTCGTTTACGACTTGGAGATATAATAACCGTTGTAGGGTCTAAAAAGAGCTTAAACGAGCTTTCATTGCGATTTGATGGCTGATTTTCAGTTGAATTAACTCAAGATAAAAACTGTACTATTCAAGGAGAAGTCTTTCTTATGTAAGGAAACTGTCAGAATTGATAAAACATTTTGTAGCCTATGGAGGTATATTTACTAAACTAAATCGCAAAACCCATGAGCTTACAAGAATCACGTTATGCCATTTTCGAGTCATTGTCTGGTATGAATCACAATCAAACAGAGCAGGTACTTCATTATATCTCTGAGTTGCTAACCAGTAAGGACGAGTCAGAAAAGTATCAGCAATTGAAACAACAGGCAATGATGGAAATTAATTTGGCCTTAAATCAGGAAGTATTCGCTTAAAAATGAATTAACAATTGAATTCGTTTTTATTGTTACCAAATTTTTCTGAGCGGTTAGGATTGTGTTTATTTGCATCCTAATTTATTTGCCGCTTTGAAAATAGCCATTATTCATCTCCATTATAATACGCCCTATTCGGGAGGTCCTCAACGATCGTATTATCTTTCCACCGAGTTTCAAAAACATGGATTGGACTGTGAAGTGATTACTGCTCACAATTCCATGTCTTATATGGTTCAAAAAATAGATGGAGTGACCGTTCATTTTTTACCTGTTTATTATAAAAATAAATATGGATTCTTAAGAAGAATATTTGCTTTCTGGAAATTCAACGCCATGGTCTGGCATTTTTTGAAAAAGAATCCACACTTTGATGCCCTTTATACCATTTCAACTCCATTAACAATTGGATCTTTAGGTCTAAAATCGTTAAAACGGTTTAAAATTCCTTACTATTTTGAAATTGGAGATTTATGGCCAGAAGCTCCGATACAAATGGGAGTGATTCGAAATAGATGGGTGATAAAATATCTTCGTAGGTTTGAAAGAAAAATTTATTTGAATTCAAGGGGTATCGTTTCACTTTCTCCTTCGATTGCAAAACAAGTAGCAGCGAATGCGCCTTATAACAATCGTAAGACCATTCCAAATTTTGCAGATATTGAGTATTTCTCAGATACATCTGAATGTCGGAAATTTCAATTTTTCGACGATGAGCGTTTCATTATCAGTAGCTGTGGAGCAATAGGAAAAGCAAATCATCTGGAATATCTAATTGATTTAGCAAGGTACGCTGAACAACATGAGCCTCGATTAGGCTTTGTTATAATGGGAGAGGGAAGTGAGAGAAAAAGACTAGAAAAAAGAGCAAAAGGGCTTAAAAACATCAAATTTTTGGCATTCGCTCCAAGGCCGTATGTAAGAGAAGTATTGCATTCTTCCGATGCGGTATATATTTCTTATCGAAAAATTCCTGTGTTGGAAACGGGTTCGCCAAATAAACTTTTCGATGCTCTCGCATCAGGAAAAACCGTGATAACCAATTTTGGTGGATGGATTCCAGAGCTTTTAGAAAAACACGATTGTGGGTTTAGAACAAATCCGAGCGATCATGAGCAGGCCATTGAAAAAATCAAAAACTTAATCGAATTGCCTAAGGAAGAGG
>JAHEMU010000209.1 GCA_024643485.1 Cytophagales bacterium | reverse complement strand
AGTATTCCTCTATATTTATATAAAGGACTGGCATTTACATCTGCCCAATATCTCATTTTTACTTTTTTAGCGGTCTGGGGCCTTATTACGTGGAAAAGAAAGTATGAAATTGGTTAAAATCGCTATAACGGGACCAGAATCTTCTGGTAAAACAACACTTTGCTCCCAGCTTGCCCAACATTTTTCTTGTTTGAAATTGGATGAATTTGCTCGGGAATACTTAGAAAAAACAACGCAGAGCTATACCCTTTCAGATGTTGAAAAAATTGCTGAATTACAGTGGAAAATTTGGCAAAAAGCATTTAATGAAAAGGAGAGGGGATATATTATTTGTGATACTGAAATGAGTGTTCCTAAAATTTGGGTAGAAGATAAATTTTCTTCCAACTCACCTACCATTAATAAACTTTGGAAAAAGCAGTCCTTTGATCTTATTTTTCTTTGTTATCCAGATATTCCATGGGAATCTGATCCGCTTCGTGAAGACCCCAATCGAAGAGAGGAATTATTTGTTAAATATCTTAATTTATTTAACCGAGAAGGCCGGAAGATAGAAATTCTTAAAGGTTCAAACAAACTTGAACAAGCAATTCAAAAGATTGGATTTTTTAAGCTTGATTAATCAGTTCATTGATGGAGGTTAGTGTATAATCAATTTCTTCAATTGTAGTCTTTTTGCAAAAAGAAAAACGCACCCCTGTATATCCATTCTCAATTCCCAAGGCTTGTAAAACGTGCGACCCCTTATCCGCACCACTGTTGCAAGCACTCCCGCCAGATGCTGCGATTCCTTTCATATCAAGATTGAAAAGTAAAAAGTCATTTTCTGGAGATGGGGGGAATAAAACGTTCAGAACGGTATAAAGGCTATCATTTTCAGCACTCCTTCCATTAAATTGAATGCCAGGAATGATATTCTTCAAACCTGAAATCATGTGATTTTTTATTTTTCGAATATGAATTTCGTCTTCATCCATTCGTTGATAGGCCATTTCAAAGGCCTTGGCTAAGCCAACAATTCCCGCCACATTCTCTGTTCCTCCACGCATATTTCGCTCTTGCCCACCACCTAAAATATATGAAGAAATTCGCTTATCCTTTCTTAAATACATAAATCCAACTCCCTTCGGACCATGAATTTTATGAGCTGAACAAACCACTGCATGTGCTTTACACTCTTTTAAATTGTGCTTGTAGTGGCCCATGGCTTGAACTGTGTCAGAATGAAAATAGCCCTTATAAGCTTCAACTAAATCAGCTACTTTGTTAAGGTCAAGTAAGTTGCCAATTTCATTATTTGCATGCATTAGACTTACCAATGCACCATGATTGGCTTTAAGGAAGGATTCAAGGTGGCTCAGATTAATTGTACCATCGACATCTATTTCAGCAAGAGACAAGTTGATTTTTTTGGAATCTTCTAAATGCTCTAAAGTATGCAGCACGGCGTGATGCTCCAAAGGAGAAGTATAGGCTTGATTAAACCCTGCGGCCACGGCACCATTTAGGATAGTATTATCTGCTTCGGTACCTCCACTTGTAAAGAAGATCTCTCCGGGTGTTACATGTAACAAATCAGCGATTTTCTTTCTGGACATTTCTATGGCACCCTTTGCTTCTCTTCCGAAACTATGGGTGGAAGATGGATTTCCAAACCCTTGTGTAAGCCAGGGAGTCATAGCTGCAAATACTTCCGCATCTACTGAGGTGGTTGCCGCATTATCTAAATAAACTTTCATTCTGTATGTACAGTAACTAGTTCTTTGATGTCGGAAATAATCTTTTGTGCTAAGGTTTCGGCGGTAGTTTCAGAAGCTGATTCGGTATAAATTCGGATTATAGGCTCGGTATTTGATTTTCGAAGATGTGCCCATTCTTGGTCAAACTCAATTTTGACACCATCTTCCCTATTTACTCCATATTTTTTGTATTTCTTAGCAACTGAATCTAATATGGCATCCACATTCATTCCTTGCATCAATTCAATTTTATTTTTACTAATATGATAGTTAGGATAACTGGCACGTAATTTTGACGCTTTCATTCCAGTTTCAGCCAGATGAGTAAGAAAAAGGGCGATTCCAATTAACGCGTCTCTACCATAATGAAAATCACTCACAATGATTCCACCGTTGCCTTCTCCACCAATTACCGCATCTGTAGCTTTCATCCTTTCAACCACATTAACCTCACCAACTGCACTTGAAGAATAACTCTGCCCATGATTCAATGTAACATCTTTAAGGGCTCTTGTGCTAGACATGTTTGAAACTGTATTCCCTGGTTTCTTTTTCAAATAAAAATCAGCAACAGACACAAGAGTATATTCCTCTCCAAATGGGGTTCCATCTTCACAGATTAGCGCCAAACGATCAACATCTGGATCAACTACAATTCCTAAATCATGATTCCCTTTTTGAAGCTGGCTAATGATTTGATTTAAATTTTCAGGAAGGGGTTCTGGATTATGAGCGAAATGGCCCGAAGGTTCACAGTTCAGCTCTTTAATTTCCTTCACTCCTAAAGCGCGCAGTAATTTGGGAACTGCAATACCACCTGTACTATTTACAGAATCAACTACAACTTTAAAACCGGCCTTTTCGATGGCTTTCTTATTTACCAAAGGATATTCTAAAATCATATTAATATGTAAATCAATATAATTATCCATTTTGGTCGTTTTTCCTAATTTCAAAACTTCCGCATATTCTGCCGAATTTTCTTCCACCAATTGAAGTAAATCTTCTCCGTCTTTTGCGGAAAGAAATTCTCCTTTATCGTTTAGAAGTTTCAAGGCATTCCATTGTACAGGGTTATGACTTGCAGTAATGATAATACCTCCTCCTGCATTTTCCAATGTAACCGCTACTTCCACTGTGGGTGTAGTAGATAAACCCAAGTCTACAACGTCAATACCCATCCCAATAAGTGATGAACTAACGAGTTGCTGTACCATTTCTCCGGATAAACGGGCATCTCTTCCGATGACCACTTTACGGGGTTTATTATTGGATTTCAACCAACTGCCATAAGCGGTTGCGAATTTTACAATATCGATCGGAGTTAAATTCTCACCGGGTTTCCCCCCGATTGTTCCACGGATACCACTAATAGATTTAATTAAAGCCACTTTTACTAAAGATTGATTTGACGGTGCAATTTAAGAATTATTCCTCTTGCGTCAGCCTGTTATCAAAATGTTTAATTATTTTTTTAATTATTTTACTAAAATACCCCTTTATTATTTTGGAAATACGGTGTTTTTTATGTTGGGTTACCCGCAATTTTCCCCTACCCGTTGCAATTTCGCCAATTTTACGGTCGTTGTAAATAGACTAAATACTTATTAAATTATTCTTTTCGAGAGGTACTTATGGTTTACTAATACGAGGAAAAACACAAAAAGTAAATGTTTAATATCTAAGTGTTTACCTTATTTAACTCGAACTCCATCTTTAATTACCAGTTCGATTTGCTCCAGCGAGCTCAATTTCTTGGCAGGATTTCCCGATACTGCGATGATATCTGCTTTTAAGCCAACTTTAATCGCGCCAAGGGTTTGCTCTAAATGAAAAATTTCTGCATTTCCAGAAGTAATTGCTTTTAAAATTTCAATTCTACTCATTCCATATTCTTCCATTAATAAAAACTCCCGAACATTGGTGCCGTGTTCAAAAACGCCAACATCTCCTCCAGCGCAAATAGTCACGCCTACTTCAAGGGCCGTTTTAAATGAGTTTTGAGATTCAATCACCCGATTCGGGGTTTCGGATTTCCCTTTTATCCATCCGTTGTATTCAGAAATTGCCTCCCCTGCTGCTAAGGTAGGACAAAGAGCTACTCCTTTTTCTTTCATTAATTCTAATGTGCTTTTTGTGGCGCCTTGACCGTGTTCTATGGTTTCAACTCCAGCTAGAACAGCCAATCGAATGGCTTCGTCTGAGCTGGCGTGTGCTACTACATACCTTCCACTTAATTTTGCGGTTTCTACAATTGTGGTTAATTCTTCTAACGAAAACGTGGGTCTGGCTTCTCCATTTGCACCCCATCGATAATCCGCATATACTTTGATAAAATCGGCTCCTCTACCAATTTGATTTCTTACCACTTGTCTCAATTCATTACCATCTGCTTCTTCAGCCCCCTTATGAATATCAATTTCTGTACTGAATCCCTTGGGTCCATAAGCTCCCGTCGCCACTATTGCCGGACCAGCAACTAATAGCCGAGGTCCTGGAATCAAACCGTCATCAATGGCTCTTTTTAATCCGACATCGGCATAGCCAGCCCCTTCCGAACCTAAATCACGGGAAGTTGTAACCCCAGCCAATAAGGTATTTTTAGCATGTACTGACGCTCGAAGTACCCGATATGATTCACTTTCCTTAAGGACCTGATCATTCCAATTGGTTTGATTATAAGGGTATAGTAGCATATGTGAGTGTCCTTCAATCATCCCAGGCATAAGAGTGGTACCAGGGAGTAGAATGGTCTCTTTCGCTTTAATTTTAATGGAGGCAGAAGGACCTACTGCAACAATTTTATCCTGATCAATTACCACTACCCATCCCTCATGTATTTCATTTCCGTCGAATATCCGGTCAGCCTCGATGCGCGTTTGGGCATTAACAAATGTTCCAAATACAATGAAAGGAAGAATCAAAATAGATTTCATGTGAGAAGGGATTATATGGTAAACTATTTACCTAGTAAATTTATAAATAATTCCGATTCCTGGGAATAAAAACCTTTGATCCGGCCGGATTCGAATATTATCATCCGGTAAAAGTAATGTGGGGTTTGATAAATTGCCAAAATAAGCATTAACCGAAAATTGCTTTGTAATATTTAACCTACTTCCAATTTCAACTGTAAAGATATTTGTGCCGGATTTTGCAAAAATTATACCATAGCCTAGCGACATCCAGGGCTGAATTCTTTTATGAGGATATAAATAATTAAAACTTAGCATCAACAAAATTGGATTACTTTCTTCCCAATAATATTTATATCTCTTATTTACTATATTATTTACTCTACCCCTATACTCAAAAGTTTTTGGAAATAAACTCATCCCTATTGTCATATTAAAGGATGGGGATATATTGGGGAAATTTCCATTAATTTTAAAGTAGGGTAATAAACTATTCTCGTAATTGATGCATCCATTGCATAGGTCATCTGGGGTTTCCCAATCATAGGATCGATAACCGGCTTCGATTTGTACGGATGATTTTAATTTAGACCTATGAAATTTAATTTGCTCAATGGAATCTTTAATTTCGTGGTAATTTGTCAAAAGTTCAACAAAATTTTGAGCAGAGACTTTACTGAATTCTTGTATATCAGATCACTGGTGTCCGGGAAAAAACACTAAATTCATTTTTTAGTGTTTATAGATCAAATACAGGCCATATTTCAAATAATTATAAGGGTCAAGGCG
>JAHEMU010000208.1 GCA_024643485.1 Cytophagales bacterium | reverse complement strand
AAACTACAGGCAGAAAATAGAGTAAAATGAAAATTGCAAATCCCCTCATACCCTCATCCCCTTATCCCCTCATCCCCTCATACCACCCCATTAATGAAACAGGTTCCAATTTCTACGGCTAGTAAGGTTTGACCCCTACGGGGTCGGGGGGTTGCGTTCAAAATGGAGCATACTGAAAATCGCAAATACGAACTTGCCAATTCCTTATACCCTTATACCCTCATCCCCTCATCCCCTCATACCCTTATCCCCTCATCCCCTCACACCCTTATATCCCTTTTCAGGAATTATTCAAACGGGTATTGCAAATCAATTTCTGCCCGGATCATATCTAAGATATCGACCAAATCCAAGCTATTTTCGTGCGACCACAATTCACTTTGGATTTTCCCAGATTGTAAACACCAATGGCATTCTTTAATTTCATAAGTATATCCTCTCCCTTGTTTTGGGTAATGGTATTCCTTATCATTAATTGAAAATCCTTCCGATTCATGCCAATTTTCGAAAATTTCAATTTTACCTTTTGTTCCATATAAATGGGCTCTCATATCTGATTTCGAAACAAAACCACAAGAAAGGCTTGCCATTCCATTGGGAAACACCATTGATATTGCTGTTTGAATATCTGCTCCACTTTCATGTTTTCTACCAACAGCCCGAACTCGCAATGGCTTACCAAAAAACAAATAAGCCAGGAAAACCGGATAAATACCTATATCTAGCAATGCGCCTCCTGCCAAATCCATATTTAACACTCGATCTTTTGTACTATCAATCATATCGAAACAAAAATCCGCATTTAGATAATTCAGATCACCTATTTCATTTGCCTTGATTCTATCTTCAATTTCATTTATAGCCGGGTTAAATCTAGTCCATAAAGCTTCCATCAAAAACACCTTATTTTTCACTGCCATATCAATCATTTCGGCTACTTGATGTCGATTTACCCCCATAGGTTTTTCGCACAGAACGGATTTTCCATTTTGCAGTGCGCAAATTGCCCACTGATAATGAAGGTGATGGGGTGTGGCGATATAAATAATGTCAACGAACTCATCATTGACAAGGGATTCGTAATCTCCGTAAAAGGTATCTGCATCATACTGAATAGCAAATTCTTCTGCTTTTTCCAAGCTTCGAGAAGCTACAGCATACAAATTTGCATCTTCAATCAATTGGAGGTCTAGCACGAATTTATGTGCTATTCCACCCAAACCAATGATACCCCAATTAATTTTATTCATCCCATTTCTATTCAAATGTGTTTCATAATTTAAAGACTTGAATTTAATTGTTATATTTCAGTACACAACAGAAATCTAATAAAATGAGAAATTCTTATCCTAAACTGGTTTATATTTTCCTTTTTATACTGATACCTTCATTAGCTTATTCACAAGATGGATATGATAAAAATGATGCATTAGATATAAAACATTACAATTTTCAATTAACGCTTAGTGACCAGAGCGATAATATTGAAGGAATCGCGACAATTCGGTATATCCTTTTACACCCTCAACCTTCAATCTCATTGGATTTGGTTCAGAAAAATGGATCTTCTGGCATGACCATTCAATCGGCTACCTACCAGGGTAAACTTTTAACAGCAAAGCAACAAAACAACAAGATTGTAATAAATACCGAAGGACAATCCATCAATACTCCACATGAAATCATCATTAAATATAGCGGAACACCTTCCGACGGATTAGTCATTTCAAAAAACAAATACGGTGACCGCACCTTTTTCGGTGACAATTGGCCAAATCGTGCTCATCATTGGTTGCCTAGTGTCGACCACCCTTCGGATAAGGCTACTGTGACATTTACAGTGATTGCTCCATCACATTACATGGTGATTGGTACAGGGAGAAAAATTGAAGAAAGTTATTTGAACGAGGACACAAAAATGACCATTTGGGGGACTTCGGCTGAGGTTGCCACCAAGGTAATGGTGATTGGAGCCGCAGATTTCGCCACCTATGTAAATGGTACATATAAAAACATCCCAATAGAATCGTGGGTTTATCGACAAAACAGGAATGAAGGATTTAGTGATTATCAATATGCAGTCAGTGTTTTAGATTATTTTGACAGCCATATAGGACCTTATTCCTACGAAAAATTAGCCAATGTTCAGTCAAAAACTCGATATGGAGGAATGGAAAATGCGTCTAACATTTTTTACTTTGAAGGATCGGTTAATGGCAAAGGAGATCATGAAGATCTTATAGCCCATGAAGTTGCTCATCAATGGTTTGGCAATTCCGTTTCTGAAAAAAATTGGCATCATGTCTGGCTTTCTGAGGGATTCGCCACCTACTTTACCCATTTATATTTGGAGCATACCTATGGAGTAGAAACCTTAAAAACACGCATGGAAAATGATCGAAATACCATCATAGAATTTAGTAAAAAGAGGTTTACCCCTATTTTGGATTCGCTAGAAATGGACTATATGACTAAACTTAATAGTAATAGCTACCAAAAAGGAGGATTTGTTTTGCATATGTTACGACGAAAAATTGGGGATGAAGCATTCTGGGGTGGTATCAGAAATTATTATCGCGATTTTCAAAATTCGAATGCGCTTACCTCCAATTTTCAACATTATATGGAAATAGCCTCGAATAGCGATTTGACTAGTTTTTTTAATCAATGGATAAAAACTGCCGGGCACCCTCAAATTCAATCGAAATGGGAATACTCGACGAAATCAAAATCCATTGCAGTTACCATTACACAAAAACAGGAAGTACCATTTAACTTTCCTTTGGAAATGCTAATCTCAAACGAAAATTCCACACAGAAGTTTACTTTGAACATAAGTAAAAAATCTGAAACTTTCACTTTAAGCGTACCCTTTAAAGTGACTCAACTTGAATTAGACCCTGATGTAAACTTATTATTTGAAATAGTAAAATAAGGATGAATTTAAAAGCTAAAAAAACCGGTTTACCTCCTGGTAGTTTAATTTATGTCGGAGAAGAGAGGAGTCATGAAATAGCAATTCAAGAAATCACTTTCAAAGGCTCGGATTTTATAGAAACCACCATAACACTGGACAAACTAGGTAAAAGTTCCTTACCTGAAGGCATTACTTGGTATAATATTTCAGGTGTACATGACTTATCCATTATCGAACAGGTTGGCTCTGTATTTAATATTGACAAGCTGATTTTGGAAGATATTATGAATACGGGGCAGCGACCTAAAATTGATGAAACAGATCAACATTTATTTGTTTGTATGCGAATGGCAATGATTACAAAAAGAAGTCATCGGCTAGATTTAGAACAAATTAGTTTTATTCAAGGAGAGAATTACTTAATTACTTTTCAAGAAAAACCTGGAGATGTTTTTGAGCCTGTTCGAGAGCGTTTGAGAGTTAGCAAAGGTAAAATACGAAATAGAGGTACCGACTATTTATTATATGCCTTAATGGATATCATCATTGACCATTACATCACCTGTTGCGATCATTTCAATACGCTAATTGAGACAACAGACATCGCCTTGCAGGCAGGTCCAAAGGAAATTCACAATAAAAAAATAAGAGAAATCAGATCTGAATTATTTAATCTTCGATCATCAATAGTGCCTCTGCGAGAAGTAGTTGGTCGATTACAAAACAAGGACTATGAACTAGTGGACGAAAAGATTTTGAGCTATTTCAGAGATATTTACGATCATTATCAGCAAGTAATGGAAACGATTGAATTTGCATTAGTAAGAACAAATGAACTAAAAGAGCAATATTTCACTCATTTATCGATGAAAACAAACCGCGTAATGCAGGTTTTAACTATTATTTCTACTATTTTCATTCCACTTACCTTTATCGCAGGCATCTACGGAATGAATTTCGATAATATGCCAGAGTTACGATACGAATACGGATATTTTATATTGTTAGGTTCGATGGCCTCGATTGGCATCGGTCTTCTTTTTCTTTTTAAAAAATACCGATGGCTTTAAAATAAAAAAGCTGCCAGAACTGGCAGCTTTTTTTATTGATCTTAATATCAATCTATTGTTTAACTAGGTTAAATTTAAATTCACCATAAGTTCCTTCTGTTCTCGCTGAAATTCCTTCAGGAAGAATAGAAAGCGATAAATTCAAAATTTTACCGTCAAAAATAAGATTGATAATTTCCCCATCCGACTTTCTCTCAATTACGGTATAAGTATCATCAGTAAATGAGTAAGTATCGGTTGCTTGGGCAAAAGCTTCACCACCGTTTACTACATCATAAACTTTCAAATCCTTATCATTATTGAATGTGATAGAAAATCCTTGGTACTGACTACTAATATTTTCACCATCTACAAAAACGCCTGTTCCAACTGTCCATGTACCATTCAATTTATTTAGAATTGACTGCTCAGGAGAAACTTCATTTTTATTACAGGAAGTGGCGAAAACAACCAAACTAACAAATAATATATTAAGTATCTTTTTCATAATCTTATAAATTTATGAAGCATGGGCACCGAAATACCCATGCTCTCATTTATATTTAATTTTTAATAATTCTTTGTTTCTCAACACCACTGTTACCAGAAACCTCTAGGATATAGAATCCAGCAGAAAGTTTACTAATATTCAATGATTGTGGTCCAACACCCATCTCAACACTTGTCATGATTAAAGTCTTACCCGAGTTATCAATCACTCGCAATTGATAAGAACCTTCTTCTTTAGTGATGATATTTAACATATCCTTCACTGGGTTAGGATATACAGCAAACAGAGATTCTAATAAATCCTCTTTACCTAAAATGTAAGTATCAAGAACTTCAATATCAAGGTAAACCACATTTGAATTACCAGAAGCATCTGTAGCAGTAACAGAGAAACTATATGAACCTGAAGCATCGTAATAAGGAGTATAGCTAATCACTGCATTGTTACCAGTTTGCGTTAACACCATACCAGTAGGAGCGTTTTCTAATGTATAAGTAAATGCTTCTTCTTCACGATCATAAGCTGAAAGATTAATATTAATTGTTTCCAACTCGTTTACAGTGTAAGATGTAGGAGCATCATTGAATACTGGTCCTAAGTTCAAATACATAGATACCATAGCCATTTCATCTGGGTTATAAGGATCATTTGAATGAATATTGATATTTGCAGAAACAAACGACTCATTCAAATTTGAAGCAAATACACTGAAATCAATAGTACCTGTTTCACCAGCAGGAATTGCACCTTCATAGGCGGTTAACTCCAACCAAGCTGAAGAAGCAAAAGTTTCTTCTTGCGCTTTCACTAACCAACCTTGTGTTTTGAAATCAGCTAGATTCTGTACGTCATACCATTGCCCATCACTTGGATACATAAAAATACCATCTAAATCGCCTACTTCATTTATTCCTTGAGGGAAGGCAGGTCCAACAGGGTATCTAAATACCACCCAGAATGATTCAAA
>JAHEMU010000207.1 GCA_024643485.1 Cytophagales bacterium | reverse complement strand
AGCTGAATATTCACATCGATTAAATGTAGGTGTTCACAGTTTTGATGCATTCAGCAACATTAGCTTTTTTGCTAATATATCAGCTAACTACACAGATAATAAAATAACCAATACGAAAACAATTGATGAATTTTATAAGCAAACAACCACTCCGATAAACGTGGATTACGACAAAAGCCTGAATGGATTTTTGTCTTTTGGCGCTCCTTTAAAATTTGCTAATATGCGTTTTAACGTTGGGAATAACACCAATTTATCCAATAGTATACTATTTATAAATGGGGTTGAAAATAATATCAATAGGTTAACATATGGCGCTAACATTTCTTTTGAAAATGCTAAAAAAGAAAAAATAGACTGGAGAATTGGATCTAGATTTAGTGTTTCTAACAATAAATATTCAATCAATACCAATTTAAATCAACAATATAATACCAACAGATATTTTGCAGATTTCAATTGGTTCCCTGGTAAATGGAATATTTCCACTTCTCTTGACTATGATATTTATTCTGGAAGTGCTTTTGGAGAGGACACCATGATTCCATTATTAAAAGCATCCATTGCTAGGTCTTTCTTAAAAAATGACCGTGGAGAACTAAAAATCTCAGCATGGGATATCCTCAATCAATACGTGGGAATTTCTCAATCAAGTAATTTGAATTATATACAGGAAACAACCTATAATACGCTATCCCGGTATTTTATGTTAACTTTTACTTATAATTTAAACAAATTTGGAGGTCCAACTAAGGGCGGAAGAGGCAATAGAATGATGATCATGCATTGATCTTAAAAGGCTAAATAATATAGAGGTAGTTTTCTTTTTGAAGACTACCTCTTTTTATTTAGCTCAAATGTATAAATCGATAAGAATTAAAATGATTGGTTTTAAACGCAATTTTTATTATTTTGGTTAAACTGAACTTTAAAAAAATGAAAAATCGAGACTATCTTTTCCCACTTTTTTTAGCACTTATGGGAGTTTTAATGCCCCAGTCCTTGCTATTTGCCCAATCTGCCGAAACTGATATTAAGATTGCTGTAATGGCAGCACCGGAAATGTACCGAGAAGGAGCAACAGTGATTAAAGTCAATGAAGATGGTACGACTGCGACTTTAAGAAAAGGAACTAATCAATTTGTTTGCTTAGCAGATGATCCAAAACGCGAAGGTATTGGCGTTTCTTGCTATTATAACCAGTTGGAACCTTTTATGAATAGAGGACGGGAATTGAGAAAAGAAGGTAAGTCAAACGAAGATGTTTTCGCAATTAGGGAAAGTGAAGTGAAAAGTGGAAAACTGGAGATGCCTACCAATGCTACTATGTATGTAATGTCGGCTGATAGTTATAATGCTGAAACCAACCAATTAATGAACGCATATACCCGTTGGGTCGTTTATATTCCTTTTGCTACTGAAGAATCTACTGGGTTATCGTTAAGCCCTCCAGGACCGGGAGCTCCTTGGTTAATGGATGCAGGAACACATCGGGCACATATCATGATTACACCCCCAAGAAAGTAAGATTTCCATTTAATTAAGTAACACAAGTCACTTTAGCAAGCCTTCTAATTTCGCTACCTTTGGTGAAAAATTAGGTTATGTCAATAAAAAATTATCTACCAGTTCTAAACTGGATAAATAAATATAATTCATTAGATTTTAAAGGGGACCTTGTTGCAGGGATTACTGTTGGTGTTATGCTAATTCCTCAAGGAATGGCATACTCCATGCTGGCGGGCCTACCTCCTATTTACGGACTGTACGCTTCAACAATTCCATTAATCATCTATGCGTTATTAGGTACCAGTCGGCAACTTGCTGTAGGGCCTGTCGCCATGGTTTCACTACTGGTAGCAAGTGGAGTTTCAGTATTGACTTCAGATCCATCGGAATATTTAGCTTATGCCATCTTTTTAGCTTTATTAGTTGGTATTATTCAGTTTTTAATGGGCGCCTTCAAGTTGGGCTTTATGGTTAACTTTTTGAGTCATCCGGTGATCAGTGGATTTACCTCAGCAGCGGCCATAATAATTGGATTCAGTCAGATTAAGCACCTTTTAGGAGTTGAAATACCTAGAACTCAGTTTATCCATGATACCCTATATGAAGTTGGTAAAAGCATCACTACAGTACATACTCCCACCTTGATTTTAGGAATAGGATCGATCGTTTTTTTACTAATTTTCAAGAAATATCTTAAAAAGATTCCAGGACCTATGGTTGTCGTAGCGCTATCGGTATTACTAACGTGGCTATTTGGGTGGGATCAAATCGGAATTAAGATTCTAAAAGACGTACCTGCAGGGTTGCCTTCTATTGGTATTCCCTCTGTTAGTCTAGATAAAATAGGCGCTTTATTCAGTATTGCTTTACCTATTGCTTTAATCGGTTACATGGAATCAATCGCAGTTGCAAAAGCCATTCAATCTAGAAAGAAAAATTATCAATTAAATGCCAATCAGGAATTGATAGCACTGGGTATGGCAAATATTGTTGGCTCATTCTTTCACAGCTTCCCTACAACGGGTGGTTTTTCTAGAACGGCTGTTAATGAGCAGGCGGGAGCAAGAACAGGAATGGCTTCCATGATAAGTGCGATAATCATACTGCTCACATTATTATTTTTAACCTCATTGTTTTACTTTTTACCAAAAGCCATTCTTGCAGCAGTCATTATGGTGGCCGTTTTTGGATTGATAGACATAAAGGAACCAAAACAATTATGGAAGTCTGATAGGCGTGACTTTGTTCTATTACTCATAACTTTCATTTTAACCCTTACAACTGGTGTTGAAGTAGGAATTCTTATTGGTGTGCTTCTTTCATTAAGTATGGTTATTTACCGTGCTGCTTATCCACATATTGCGGTATTAGGGAAACTTAACCACGTTAATTTGTATAGAAATATCAAACGATTTTCCAATGCTGAAGAAATACCAGGGGCTTTAATTGTTAGAGTTGATGCTCAAATGTTTTTTGCAAATGCTAGCTATATCCACGACGCGATAAATGATCTCCTCGAAGAAAGAAAGGGCATTAAATTAATTATTCTAAGTGCTGAATCGGTGAGTGCTATCGATAGTAGTGCCATTCATATGGTAAAGGATTTAATTAATGAATTGCGGTTACAAAAGATCGATTTGTATTTGGCAGGCGCAACAGGACCTGTTCGCGATAGTCTTCATCAAAGTGGCATTGTAGAATTTATGGGACCAAATCACTTTTTCAATTTTGTCGATGAAGCGGTACAATGGTTCAATCAGGAAAATGAATTGCACCTGAGAGAGGATGAAAAGAAAATAGCGCTCCAAACTAACTTGAAATAATAAAAGAATAATTGCATATTGAATGAACCATTAATTCAATATGCAATGAAAATATCATTCATTTCTTTATGTCTAATAGCTACTTTACAAGTTCAAGATAGCTTTGCTCAGTTTTTCAAGAGCAACGAACCATTTGCTCACACTTATTCCATTGTTGCTCGTGATCCAAAAACAG
The DNA here is from genome assembly GCA_024643485.1 of Cytophagales bacterium. GTDB lineage: Bacteria > Bacteroidota > Bacteroidia > Cytophagales > Cyclobacteriaceae > JAHEMU01. Next base: position 1,961 of record JAHEMU010000207.1, on the reverse strand, counting down.
GAGAAATGGCAGCCGCAGTTCAATCGCACTGGTTTAGCGTAGGAAGTTCAGTAATTTGGGGAAAATCAGGTGTAGGTGTCGTGGCAACTCAATCCTTTATTAATCCGGCATACGGACCTAATGGGTTGGGATTAATGGCAAATGGTCTTACAGCCAAAAGGGCACTCATTAAACTAATATCCGAAGATGCCGGTAGTGAAGTTCGACAAGTAGCATTTTTAGATAACAACGGAGATGTCGCGAGTTTTACTGGTGAACTTTGTATCGATTATGCTGGAAATTTAACAGGTGACCAGTTTTCCGTTCAATCCAATATGATGCTAACCGACAAGGTGCCTGAGGCAATGAAAAAAGCGTTTGAAGATAATATTGACTTGCCATTAGCAGAAAGAGTACTTTCTGCATTACAAGCCGCTCAAAATGCGGGAGGTGATATTCGAGGAAAACAATCGGCAGCATTAATTGTCGTTTCAGGAGAAAAGGGAGTTCCTGAATGGCAGGATAAATTAGTGGACCTTCGAGTTGAAGATCATGAGAATCCTGTAGAGGAATTAACTCGTTTATTAAAGGTTCACCGGGCATATGGATATATGAATGCAGGAGATTTAGCAGTAGAACATGGCGATTTTACATCCGCTTTGAAAAATTATGGTACAGCAATGGAAATGTTTCCCGATAATCAGGAAATGAAATTCTGGACAGCGGTATCATTAGTTAATAATCACGACATCGAAAAAGCAAAACCTTTATTTAAAGAAGTTTTCGCAAGTCCATTGGGTAAGCAATGGAAAGAATTATTGGGTAGGCTACCAAAAGTCAATCAATTAAATGTTAGTAATAAGACCCTAAATGAGCTGTTAAAACTTTAACACCATTTCGAAGTTTATCAAATTAAGTCCATTTCTGAAATTGATTTTTTGCTTCAATTACCAATTCTTGAGATTTAAAAAAGCTAATATGGTAATAGTTACATCTGAAATCAGGTAAGAAAAATGTTAAAAAACAGCCTTGTCTTTTTATTAATGATAATGTCCATGCTCTTCAGACCAAACCTGACCTGGAGGTGGTGGTCCTGGAGGACGTTTCGAAGCAGGGGTTTGATTGTTTAAATAAACACCAACTCCAGCAATAATAACAATCGCAATAAATAGTACGGTAAACCAAAAAGTTTTATTTCTACCGGATTTTGCTGCCTCTTCCTTTTGGTGACAATTTTTATATTTTTTACCACTTCCGCATGGACAAGGTTCATTGCGTCCTACTTTTTTCATACGATTCCTTAATTGTTTCTCGTCTAATATAGGAGTAGATTTTCATATTTTAAAATTGAATGGACTAAAATTGACATAAAAAAAGCACCGTTCTCTACAAACGGTGCTTTGTTATATTTGAAATAAGTAGATTAACCTATTTTTCTCATTCTCATGCTTAAAGGAGTAATTTCAAGGTACTCATCATCTTTGATGTATTCCATTGCCTCTTCTAAGCTAAATTTAATTTTAGGTGCAATTTTAACGTTATCATCTGAACCAGATGCTCTCATGTTCGTCAATTTTTTACCTTTAATTACGTTCACTTCGATATCACTATTTCGGCTATGCTCCCCTACTACCTGTCCTTTGTACACATTCTCATTAGGATCAATGAAGAATCGACCTCTATCTTGTAGTCGATCAATCGCATACGCCAATGCTTGTCCTGTTTCCATTGAAACCATGGATCCACTGAAACGTTCAGGAATATCCCCTTTCATTACATCGTATTTGATGAAACGGTGAGTCATCACAGCTTCCCCTTGAGTTGCAGTAAGAATATTATTTCTTAAACCAATCAATCCTCTTGAAGGAATTTCGAATTCAAGATGTTGTAAATCACCTTTAGGTTCCATTATTTTCAACTCACCTTTGCGTTGGGTAACGTATTCAATTACTTTACCACTCGAGTATTCAGGAACATCCACT
>JAHEMU010000004.1:2850-21105 GCA_024643485.1 Cytophagales bacterium | reverse complement strand
TATGAGTACTCCATAAATTTACACCCGACTCAAAACGAGCTAGGTAATACAGTTTGTCGCCCTCTTTCGATAAAAGGACATCTGCCAAAGCGGAAGAGTGAATTGTTAATCGTTCCGTACGATCCTCCATGTTATTCAAGTCAATATTTAAAGATTTTACCGGAGTAATTTCAGGACTTTTCTTCTTCTTTTTATCCTTATCAGAATCGTCGATTTTTGGTTTATCTTCTGAATCTTCTTTTATTTTTTTAATTAACTCAAACTCATCTTTTGTCAGTTTAAACTGATCGTATGCTTCCTGATTTATATAAAAAGCATAGGCATCCAATTCTCGTCTTCCACTATTCGCATAACTTTTCAACCCTGATCGGTCTGATAGCCAAATAATAACGTTTCCATCTTGGGCCCATCTGGGTTGATAATCATTATATCCATTTTGAGTAAGGTTTATCATTTTCCCAGACCCATCCGCTTTGATTAAACCCACTTCAGAATTTGCCATAACAGGTGAATAACTAAAAAGCAGCCAATTATTATCAGGACTCCATTGAAAATACTGATCCCCTTCGCCCATATTATACAGCACATCGTCAGACACCACTACCTTTTTAGCTTTTGTAGCCAAATCCATCACTACTAATTTATCTCTATCCTCAATAAAAGCCAGTTTTTTACCATCTGGAGATATTTGAGGTTCATAGTTATTATGTTCATTTACCACTAATTCCTTTTCCACTATTTCCGTCCCGGCAAACAAGAATTTTTCATCGCTATTTTTAAGTTCAGATGAATATATACCCCATTTCCCCTCTCTCTCACTCGCATAAATAATCGATTTTCCTTCGTGTCCAAATGAAAGAAATCGTTCTTGTGAGGCCGTATTTGTGATTCGCTTGCTCATTTTAATTTCAGAAGCTGCTATAAAAACTTCCCCTCTCACAATATATGCCACTTGTTTACCATCAGTGGAGATGACCGCTTCGTTAATGCTTCCACTAATTGGCAACACGGAAGTGTTGTTCATTTTACTATCCGCTTTTATATTAAACGTCATCTTCACAGGTGCCGATCCAGCTGTCAAACGATACAATTCTCCATTATAAGAATAGCAAGCGGTCCCATTTTTTGTGACTGATAAGTACCTAACAGGGAAATCTTTATAAGAAGTCAATTGTTTAACATTCGACCCATCCTGATTCATATTATATACGTTGAAAACGCCTGATCGCTCGCTAAGAAAATACACCAATTTGTCGGAGGGTGAATAAACCGGTGATCGATCTTCTCCATTAAAATCTGAAATTTTTGTATGTGTATTACTCTCTTTATTCCACGCCCAAATATCGCGGGTTACAGAGGAAGTATGGTGTTTTCTAAATTCGTTTTCGCCCCCCATTTTATCGTGATAAAACAAAAGAGAACCGTCATCATTGATGCTTACATCCTCTGCCTGCCCTGAATAAAGAAGTGTCACTCGTCCGCCTTTAATTGAAATTTCATACAACTCAGGCAGATATGAGGTGGGATATTGTCTATTAAGATTTTCCGACAATCTTTTTCCTCCAAAAATAACTTTTGAATTATCCGCATTGAATGCATACGGATATTCATCCTCCGAATAATACGTTAGACGAATCGGTTCATTTCCAGAGAAATCTGTTAAAAAAATATCAAAATTACCGTATCTATTGGATGCAAAAGCCAATTTACTACCATCGTGGCTCCATACCGGTTTTATTTCCTGTTGGACATTTGAAGTGATAGGAACGGCATCGCCCCCTTTTGTATCTGCCAAATACAAATCGCCTTTATAAACAAAAACCACCTTTTGACCATCCGGTGAAATTGCTGAGGACCGAATCCAAAGCGGGTTAGTTGCTAATAATTGCGACGTGATAAAAAAAGCAAAGATAAGTGATACTAAAGATTTCATAGACATCGACATTTAAAGTTCTATTGAAGATACTTTAAAAATAGATTAGAATCACAAGGTGATAATAAAAAAGGGGATTCATTTACATGAATCCCCTTTCCAATCATTTGAGTGGGTAATTATATTGCCAATCCAATAAATGATTTGAATGCAATACCCATTAAACCGGTGATAAGCATAGTAAGACCTAAGCCTTTCAATCCATCCGGCACATTGCTATATTTTAATTTTTCTCGAATTGCAGCTAGGGCAACAATTGCCATCATCCAACCAATTCCAGAAGAGAAACCAAATACCGTTGCTTCAGCAAGATTATAATCTCTTTGAACCATGAATAAAGAAGAACCCAAAATGGCACAGTTTACAGCGATTAGAGGCAAGAAAATTCCCAACGTACCATAAAGAGAAGGAGAGAATTTTTCAATTACCATTTCCACTAACTGCACTAAAGCGGCAATTACAGCGATAAACATGATAAACTGAAGGAATTCAAGATTCAATTCAGAAAATTCAGGTGATATCCAAGTAAGAGCACCCTCTTTCAAAATATATTCTTGAATAAGCCAGTCGAGCGGAGCGGTGATTGTCAAAACGAAAATAACCGCAGCACCTAAGCCGATTGCAGTTGACACTTTTTTAGAAACTGCAAGGAAAGAACACATGCCTAAGAAGTAGGCAAAAATCATGTTCTCTATAAATATTGATCGTATACCAAGACTAATTAAGTCCATAATTCATATCTATTTTAATGTTCAACATAACCGGTTTTAGACCGCTGAATCCAGATAATAATTCCAAGCACCATAAAAGCACCAATAGAATCGACCATCAAACTATTATTTGGCATATTTTCAATGCCAATAGCTTTGAAAACTTCGAAACCAAATACAGATCCAGAACCGAATAACTCTCTAAAGAAAGCTACAGTCAAAATAATCCAAGCATACCCTAATCCAGATCCTAATCCATCCAACATGGAGTCGTATGGTTTATTACCCATTGCAAAAGCTTCGAGACGACCCATTACGATACAGTTTGTAATGATCAATCCAACGAATGCTCCCAATACTTTATACATTTCGTAATTGTAAGCCTTAAGCAACTCACTAACCAACGTCACCAAAGTTGCGATTACAGCTAATTGAACAATAATCCTAACACGATTAGGTATTAGATTACGAATTAGTGAAATGATAAGATTAGAGAACACAACTACGAATACCACGGCAATTGACATGATAAGAGTTGGTTCCATTTTAATGGTTATGGCTAATGCAGAACAAATACCCAAAACCTGAACGGTAATTGGATTGTCTTCATTTAGCGGGTCGGTGATAAAGCGTTTTCTTCTTTTAGAAAACCACGCTTCAGTTTTCACTTCCTTTTTTTCTTGTACAAGGGTTTCCGTGCTCATAGCTACTTTTCTTTATGAAAACCTAATTTCTATTTATTTAACTTTATTAAAGTACTTCTGATAATAATCGAGGTATTTTTTCAACATACTATTAACACCATTTGCTGTTAAAGTAGCACCTGACATTCCATCGACGTGATTAGTATCACTAGAAAAAGCAGCAATACTACCTTCTCCACCGCCACCAATTTCACCTTTTTTCATCACAATAGATACAAAACGATCATTTTCATCGTACATGGATTTACCCACATATCTCGACTGAATATCCGCTTCTGAGATTCGTGCTCCTAGACCTGGGGTTTCTCCTTTATGTGCGAAAGAAACTCCCGTAATCGTTTTCAAATCATTATTTATAGCAACAAAACCCCAGATTTTATCCCAAAGCCCGGCGCCATAAACAGGCACAATATAGGCGTCGACCTTCGTAGGGTCGTTTTCATCCATAAATCGGAATACTGGGAACAATCGCTCTTTGTATTCTTTTTTATATTCTTTAGCCACATCTACTGCTTCCGCTTCCAGTTTTTCACCTTTCGCATTGGAAGTCACTTCCTCTCCTTTAATATCTACTACCAAAGATGAAATTCTTTGATCATATAATTTCAGAACATCATCACCCGGATTGATGGTCATTACCGCCTTCAAAATTTGAGTTTTGGTATCCAATTCAATCGACTTTTTCTGAGCAGGCATCAACAATTGATTAGCAGCTGCCAGTATTCCTCCTACAGCGATCGTCATGATTGCTGTGAAAGTTAAAATATATCCGTTAGACTGTCGCACGACGTAACCTCCTATTTTTGTTAGCTTTTACAACATAGAAATCAATTAAAGGGGCGAACACATTCATAAGAAGAATGGCTAGCATAATACCCTCTGGATAAGCAGGATTCATTACCCTAATAATAACAGTAAGTGCACCTATTAATAATCCATAAATCCATTTACCAGCTTCTGTTTGAGCGGCTGTTACTGGGTCGGTTGCCATAAACACAGCACCGAAAGCCAGGCCACCAATTACTAAATGATATTGAGCTGGAAGAAGCATAAATTCATTCGCTCCTACCCCATTAAATAACAATCCCATACCATATGCCCCTGCAAAAACGCTGAATATAATTTTCCAGCTACCCACTCCGGTCACAATCAATATAAATGCGCCAATGAGACACATCAAAGTTGATGTTTCACCAATAGAGCCAGGCATAAAACCGAAAAACATGGAGTTAAACTGATACAATTTACTTCCCCAATGGCTATTCATATTATCCAACACCAAAGATTTCGTATTAAGTGCTTTCGCATTTTCAACGGCTTCATTATAAAGGATGGTGTTTGATTCGCTAGGATCATCCGCTTTCTTTTGAAGCATTTCCGCTTCAGTATTCCTGGCATTGGAGGCCGCGGAGGACGATTCAGCAGCAATTGCAAGTGGAGTCGCTCCTGAATAACCTTGAACGATTTCAGTTTCGTTTTGAGGCACAACAGTCCAAACTTCACCAGAAATAGCAGAAGGATATGCGAAATACAAGAACGCTCTTGCCGTAAGCGCAACGTTCAAAATATTCATACCAGAACCTCCAAATGCTTCCTTACCGATCACTACTGCAAAGACTGTTGCCATTGCAACTTGCCATAAAGGAATAGTTGGGGGCAAAACAAGAGGAATCAGCATACCCGTTACAAGGAACCCTTCACTTACTGGGTGCCTACGAACCGCTGAAAAAACGAATTCAGTACCGAGGCCCACCGCATAGGAAACTACGACGATTGGAAGCACTTTTATCGCTCCAAAAATTAATTTATCCAATAGTTCAGCATCCTGACCAATGGCTAAGAAATGTTGATGACCTACATTCCATATGCCAAAAAACAAACATGGAAGCATGGCGATTATTACGGTATTCATTAACCGTTTCATGTCAACGGCGTCTCTTATTTGAACACCTTTATTCTTAGTAGTGTGTGCGGGCACAAAAAAGAGAGTTTCAAAAGCTTCGAATACTCCATAGAGTCGTTCGAACTTGCCTCCTTTTTCAACTTGTGGCCTCAGCTTATCGAATGTATTTTTTACAAACTTCATATTCGCTTTAAACGCTAGGTTTATTAACTATTCTGAATCATATCAAGCCCTTCTCTGATAATTTCCTGAATATCGTGTTTCGATACATCAACAAATTCACAAAGAGCTAAATCTTCTTCAATTACTTCATAAATTCCAAGAGACTCCATATCGTCATAATCTTCTGCCAAGATGGCTTTCACCAAATAAGTAGGAAGAATATCCATTGGAGTTACTTTTTCAAACACACCTGTTTGAACAAAAGAGCGAGCTTCTCCATTCATATTGGAGTTTACTCTAAATTCTTTAGAAGGATTCATGAATGCCATCAATCCCAGGGCACGGTGGAAACTTGGTTTATTAAATTGTGGTAATACCCAACCAAATACTTCCTCTTTATCACCCTCTTCAATTACTGTCACCAAGTTATCGAAGAAACCTAAATGGCCATTTCCATCAACTCTTGATCCTGTAAGCACGTTTCCGGCGATAAACCTCACGTGATCCGATTTCAAGTTATTGGCTACGAAATTTTCGATATTAGCTCCAGTATATGTTTTATAGTACGCAGGTTTCTGAACTTCCGGACCAGCAACAGCTACCAATCTAGAGGTATCATATACCCCTTCGAGGAACAATTTACCAATCTGGATAACACCAAAAGGGTTGATAGTCCAAACAACATCTCCCTTATTAATAGGGTCGATGTGGTGGATTTGAACACCTACATTCCCTGCTGGGTGAGCACCCGATATTTTATTTAGTTGCACATTTTTAGCGTGTGCAAACATTTGACTCACTTCTCCTTCCGCATCAATATTCAAATGAATTTGACCTGCAGTAAATTTCTTTAGCACCTCAATACCTGCTTGAAAGTACTTATCTTCTCCTTTAAAGAGAAAATCGTAATTAGGAGCAAGAGGATGAGAATCGAATGCAGAGATGAAAATAGATTTTGGATGTTCATCTGGATTAGCCAAAACTCCAAAAGGGCGCTGAACGATATTAGGCCAAACACCGCTTTCCAGCATTTGTTTGGCTGCGTCCTCTCTTGAAAGGTTGTTAATTTCAGAAATCGAATGTTTGCTGAAGTCAGCAAATTCAACATCCTTATCAGCGCGTATTACTACTTCTAGTAATTTCCGCTTTTCGCCCCGTACAATATTCGCAACTTCTCCACTTACTGGAGCGGCGAACATGATTGAATTGTGCTTCTTATCAAAAAGGATAGGGGTTCCTGCTTTTACTTTATCACCTTCTTTTACCAATAATTTTGGTCGTTGAATTCCATGAAAACTATCCGGCTTTACTGAAAAAGTAGCGGATTGTTCGCATGTAGCGATTCGATTTTCTGCGGCTCCCTGGAGCTTTATGTTATATCCTTTTTTTAGCTTGATATGCTGTGACATATGAGGTTTTGATTACAGCCTATTTTTAGTAAAAAACTGTGGGCAAAATTAACAAAATTTCTACCGATTAAAATTTTTTAGCTATAAATGTGCATTAAAAACTTACTTCAATTTTTCATTTAATTTATTTTGGGCAAGATTTATTATAAAACTTACCTGTTCTTCAAAAGATAGATTACTAGTGTCTAGCTCCACGGCATCCTTAGCTTTCACCAATGGTGCTATTTCTCTCGTGCTGTCAATTTTATCTCTCTTTTTGAAATTTTCTTTGATTTCCTGCAAATCAACAGCCATTCCCTGACTTTTCAATTCTTGTTGGCGTCGTATCGCTCTCACCTCGACATTGGCTTTCATGAATATTTTAAGTTCGGCATTTGGTAAAACCACCGTACCAATATCCCTACCATCCATCACTATGCCTTTATTTTCGGCTGTTTTTCGTTGAATTTCGAGTAATTTATCACGTACGATTTTTATTTTACTCACTTCACTCACCAAATTCGAAACTTCCATACCGCGGATTTTAGCCTCGACATTTTCCTTATTTAACGTGACAATTGTTTTTCCTGAATGATTGTGAAAATGAACTTCAATGGTCATTTGATTCAAAAATTCTTCGATCAAATCAAGCCGTTGAAGGGGAATGTTATTACTGATCAATCCATAAGTAATTGCACGGTACATTGCGCCCGTATCCAAATACACATACCCCATCGCACTTGCCACTGACCTAGCGGTAGAGCTTTTTCCGCACCCAGAAAAGCCATCAATGGCAATATTTATATTGTGAATATTCATCGGCACTTCGGTTTTCCTGGACAAGGAATAGGTTTTTTAGGATCTAGAATTCCATGAGGTTTGTGTGCGCTGGCACAACCACCTATTAAAATTACCAATACAATGAATAATATTAGTCGCTTCATGGAAACAAAGTTTCGAATTATTACGTAAATAAAAGAAAAAACCACAATAATGGGACGAAAACCTGAAGGAAAAGCCGAAAAAACTTTCAAAAAATTCGGTGTGAAAATTGATGAAATGATTGCGGATTTACAAAAGTTAAAAGAAAAAGCCCGCGAAAACTACGGAGATCGCTTTGAAGAAATGGATCGCAATGCAGAAAAACTGAAAGATGAGTTTAATCAATTCAAAGAACGCAACAAGGATAAATGGGACGAGGTAGAGGATAAATTAGAAAAAGCTGGGAAAGAATTGGCGGGTGCATTTAAAACAGCCTTCTCCAAGAAAACAGAGACAAAAAACTAACGACGTTTTATAAATAGGACAAAAAAAATGCCGAATCTGATGATTCGGCATTTTTAATATTACTAAGTTGAATCCAATTAACCGATACTTACTCGTTCAAAAGAAACAACTGTTAAACCTTTAGCTACAGAATCAAGATATTTCGCAACAGAAACACTGTTATCTTTTACGAAAGCTTGCTCTAATAAGGTATTGTCTTTAAAGAATTTCTGAAGTTTACCTTGAGCAATTTTATCAAGTATCGCTTCCGGTTTACCTTCAGCAATAGCTTGCTCACGTCCAATTTCCAATTCTTTAGCAACAACAGAAGAATCAACACTATCTTTATCTACTGCTACTGGGCTCATTGCTGCGATTTGCATCCCAACATCTTTACCAGCTTTTTCCACTTCAGCACCTGTAGCACCCTTAAGAACAGTAATTACTCCTAATTTAGCACCTGCGTGAATGTAAGGAATAACCGCTTCACCTGAAGCATCAATAAACGCTGAAACTTCTAATTTTTCACCAATTTTACCTACGTTCTCAGTGATTTTTTCACCAAGCGTTAAATCTCCTACTTTAAGAGCTAAAAGCGCTTCTGTATTAGCAGGCTTAGCTTCGAAAGCAAGATTTAGGATTTCAGTTCCTAAAGCTTGAAAATCTTCGTTTTTAGCAACGAAATCAGTTTCGCAATTCAAAGCAATTAAAACTGCTCTTGTGCTATCCTCGTTGGTTCTAACGAAAACCATTCCTTCACTTGTCTCACGGTCTGCACGTGAAGCAGAAACTTTTTGACCTTTTTTTCTTAGTAAGTCGATGGCTAAATCGTAATCGCCGTTAGCTTCAACCAACGCTTTTTTACAATCCATCATACCTGCACCTGTCATTTGGCGCAATTTGTTAACTTCTTTAGCTGTGATATTCATCTACTTAATATTTATAAAACTAAAACAAATATTGATTTGGGACTAGTTGTAATAAAAATTGAACACCAGAAGCTGATGTTCAATTTTTATTTTATTCGATAACAGGCATTTGTTAGGAATCAGCTTCCACTTCCATGTCCTGCGATTTTTTCGCTTGTTCGTCTTCATCTCTAGAAGCGGTTTCTTTATCGCGTTTACGCTCTTCAAGACCTTCTTCAATGATTTGACCGATGTATTCAGTAAGAAGCGATACTGATTTGAATGAATCGTCGTTTGCTGGGATTGGGAAGTCTACTGATTCAGGATCAGAGTTAGTATCCACCAAACCAAACACTGGGATATTCAATTTTTGCGCTTCTTTCACAGCGATATGCTCTCTTTTCACGTCTACAACAAATAAAGCTGCAGGTAAACGATTCAAGTCGGCGATACCACCAAGTACTTTTTCTAATTTATCTTTTTCACGAGATACCATCAAACGCTCTCTTTTCGCAAGGTTTAGGTATGATTCGCCTTTGATCATTTTATCGATTGAAGACATTTTCTTCAATGATTTTCTGATAGTAGCGAAGTTGGTAAGCATACCACCTAACCAACGCTCAGTCACGTAAGGCATACGAAGTCTGTCAGCTTCTTTAGCTACCAAGTCTTTCGCTTGCTTTTTCGTTGCCACGAACATTACTTTTCTTCCAGATCGAACGATGTTCTTAAGGGCGTAAGCCGCTTTATCTAAATTATCAAGTGTTTTGTTCAAGTCAATAATGTGGATACCATTGCGTTCCATAAAGATGTAACGCGCCATCTTAGGGTTCCACTTTCTGGTGAGGTGACCAAAGTGTACACCTGCATCCAATAAGTCCTTATATTCAAGTTTCTTGGCCATTCTCTTAACGTTTGCTGAATTGGAATCTTCTTCTTGCTTTTCTTCTACCGTATTTCTTACGTTCTACCGCTCTAGGGTCACGAGTCATGAATCCTTCTTTTTTCAATGAAGGTTTCACTTCTGCATCTTCTTTAACAAGTGCACGTGAAATACCTAATCTGATTGCTTCAGCTTGACCTTTAAAGCCACCGCCTTTAACTACAACGTGAATATCGTAGTCACCATCTTTTGCAAGGGTAACCAACGGTTGTTTCACGATAGTTTGAAGTACGTCAGTTGTAAAATAATTCGCAAATTCACGATTATTCACTTTGATCGTTCCATTACCGGATTTCATGTAAATCCTGGCTACAGAAGATTTTCTTCTTCCGATTGTATTGTAAACTTCCATATTACAGTTTTACTTCTTTTGGTTGCTGAGCAGCATGTGGGTGCTCTGAACCGGCGTAAACGTATAAATTCCCAAATATTGACCTTCCTAATCTACTTTTAGGAAGCATTCCTCTTACCGCCATTTCCACCAAACGGATCGGGTGTTTCTCCAACACCTGGCGCGGGCTTGCTTCGCGTTGACCTCCAGGGTAACCAGTATATCGGATATATCTCTTATCCGACATCTTGTTGCCTGTAAGTAACACTTTCTCGGCATTGATAACGATTACGTTATCTCCACAATCTACATGTGGTGAGTAGCTTGGCTTGTGCTTTCCGCGGATCATCATCGCAATTTTGCTTGATAACCTTCCGAGCACTTGTTGTTCTGCATCAATGACTACCCATTCTTTGCTAACAGTCTCCTTGTTTACAAATTCAGTTCTATAACTTGTCATGGCTATTTTTTTCCAATTTTCTCCCTTATTAGGGTTAGTTTCCTAATAAAGGGACGCAAAGATAGAAGTATTAATTTTTAAATGCAACATCGAACTATAAAATTGATGGGAGATTTATGAAAATTCGATGTTTTTCTGAAATAATCGTCCGAATTATCCTCTATCATTAAGTTTATCAGCAAAATTACCTCCCAATTTTTACTAATTATTGTTCTTGCGAAGCTGACTTAATCCCGCCGCTAAATCTTTCGGCATGGGCGCCTCCGCCGTAATTATACTCCCGTCTAAATCCTTAAATATCAAACCAAACGCATGAAGGGCCACGCGTGAAATTAATGGCCGCTCATCCTCATATTTCCCTAAATTAAATTTCTTCTTTATATCAGACAGAAAAAATGGTTGTCCACCATACAGTGAATCAGCGATGATCGGGAAACCGTTAATGGCTAAATGCACTCTAATTTGGTGCATCCTTCCAGTTTCAGGTCGACATTCAATTAATGTGTGGTATTTAAATATCTCTAATGTGCTAAATTCAGTGACCGAAGCTTTCCCGTGTTTATCGACAAAAGCACCTTTATTATCATTTGATAATGAACTGGCTTCTCTAAAATTCGAAAAATCAGCTTTTCCATTCACAATCGCATGATAGATTTTCTTCACTTCCCTGTTTTGAAATTGAAGAGAAGCTTCCCGATAAGCATCCGGACTTTTCGCGAACAACAACACACCGCTTGTCTCTTTATCAATACGATGACAAGCCTGAGCGGTTGGATAAATGGTTTTTGCGATCTCCAACAACCCCTTTTCTCCCGATCGATCAGCCAACACGGTTATTCCCGATGGCTTATTGAACGCGAAATAATTGTCGTTTTCAAAAATAATTAGCGATTTAAATTCCTTTTCCTTCATGATTTTCTGAAATAGGTGGCAAAATTACTCATATTCCTGATATTATCCACGGAAGATGTTCATTCTGTATTCAGAAAATTACTTTTCTGCTGATAATCAAATCTGTAAGGGAGAAATTTAGGTGGAGAATTTATACTAAAGACAAAAAAAAGGCCTCAATTTTTGTTGAGGCCTTTCCATTATATTGAATTTACTTTTTCTTATCAACCTTTCCGGTGCTTCCGGTGCTACTGCTGCCTGAACCACTAATAGCATCTCGCATACCTGTATCTGCTTGGATATTCTGCATTTTATAATAATCCATGATACCTAAGTTTCCAGAGCGGAAGGCCTCTGCCATTGCCATTGGAATTTGTGCTTCAGCCAAAATAACTTTCGCTCGTGCTTCTTGAGCCAATGCTTTCATTTCTTGCTCTTGAGCAACCGCCATAGCTCTTCTTTCCTCCGCTTTCGCTTCAGCTACCTTTAAATCGGCAGACGCCTGGTCAATTTGTAATTTCGCACCAATGTTGGTTCCAACGTCCACGTCGGCAATATCAATAGATAAAATCTCAAAGGCGGTACCCGCGTCTAACCCACGATGTAAAACCAATTTAGAAATTTTATCAGGATTTGCTAATACTTCTTTATGAGAAGCAGCAGAACCAATAGAAGTCACAATACCTTCACCAACCCTTGCTAGGATGGTATCCTCACCGGCACCCCCAACTAATTGCTTGATATTTGCACGAACGGTCACCCTTGCAACTGCAATCAATTGAATACCGTCTGCGGCAACTGCGGCAACTTTTGGTGTGGTGATTACTTTTGGATTTACTGATATCTGCACCGCTTCGAATACATCACGACCCGCAAGATCAATCGCAGTAGCTTGTTTAAAGCTCAAATCGATGTTTGCTTTATCAGCTGAAATCAACGCTTTAATCACTGAAGGAACATGTCCGCCAGCCAGGTAGTGAGTTTCAAGATCTGCTGTACCTATTGAAGCAATCCCTGCTTTACGAGCAGTAATTAATGATTCTACAATGATACGTGGAGGAACTTTTCTAATTCTCATTCCTACTAACTCGAATAACCCAACTCTTACATTACTAAATAATGCGGTAATCCAAAGATTCACCGGCACGAAATATAGGAATACGAATAATAGGACAATGCCTATTATTAAAATTCCAATAATCCCAAAACTGTATAATTCTTCCATTTTTTAACTTTTTTCTACGTATATGTTATTTCTTTCCAATTTAATTATTTTAACTGGCTCTCCTGCATCCAGGTATTCACCAGCTGTTTTTACTTCAAATTCTTCATTGCTAAATTCGGCTTTTCCTATCGGCTTTAAGGCTGAAATTGACTTTCCAATATCGCCAATCTTCAAATTCAGACCAACTTCTTCATTAAATTTACTATCAATGGATTGTTTTAATGAGAAACGATCCCACACATCCGCGCGAAAAGCCCAAACGATGAGCCCCAATGAAGCCACACCCGATGCAAGTAAAATAATCGTCCCTACTGTTTTATCGAAATAGGCATAACCTAGATAAATTCCAATGATCAACCCGGCAAATCCCAATAAACCTACAATGGTTGTGCCCGGAACAAAGAGAATTTCAACTATAATTAGTCCAATTCCAAATAAAACAAATCCAATGACTGTTATCCACTCCATACAAAGGATAAAACTATGGTAAATCCGTGGTTCTAGCAAACATTCGCATCGATATAATTAATTCTGAAGGGGCTTCCAGTTACTATTGGTTTTCAGCAGGAATTTGCTAGACGATTTTTCATAAAGAATGAGGTCATAATCGCGAGGGATGACGTACATGCCGAATTGATCCACCACCCCCATTCTTCCCAACTTCTCCACAATATAATATCCATTTTTCAGATCGATTAGTTGATCAAAAACATAGTTTATCAAAACCTTTCCCGACTCATTTATTATCCCAAATTGTCCATTTTGGCTGACCATATATCTGGATTGGTCTAGCACATCCATGGTTTCAAATCCAGTATTGAACTGCATACGATTATCCCTATGAATGATATTATATTTCCCGTTAAACAACACCCTTGCAACTCCGTTCTCGAATTGCTCGGCCATGTCATAGGTAGGTTGAATAATGATATTTTCATCCTTATCGATATACCCCCATTTCCCACGGAGTTTGAAAGGCGCCAAGCCCTCACTAAATGCGATTAAGGAATCATACCTATTTGCTATTCGCAACCTATTTAACTCGTCAATAAACCCAAATCGACCTTCTTTTTTTATGGGATAATAGCCCTCTGAAGGCGGGTAAATTGCTTCAAATTCACTATATTGAGTGTTTTTAAGCGGCACCACATCGCTCACTCGTTGCGATTGTATCACTCCTGAAAAAGAAATTCTCCAAACATTGCCATTGGGGAGCGCTTCAACGAAGTACTGATCATAAATAGTCAAAGGATTATCAGTGAAATAAATCAATTCACCACTAAAGCTTCTTACTCTTGTTTGTTTTCCTTTCGTATCAAAATACAATTGATCGTTTATCACGGTTTTGGGGAATTCATTAGGCGAAACTAGCCAATTGCCTTTGATATCAATTATACCGAACAACCCTTTGAATTTCACTGCAATTTTATCCGAATTAATCACCGACAAACTATCAAAAACGCAATAGATGAGTTCTTCACCCGACCTGTTTATAAGTCCCCAGAAGCCTCCTTTTTTCACTGGAAAAAAGATTCGATCGGGGGGTCCTATATCGTCATAAGAATTGACATTTTTCTTCACACCAAATCGGTCATAGATATCCCAACGCATATTCGCATTTTGAACGTAATAGAATCCTTCTACAGACTTAATATCCAATTTCACAGGAGGCACAATTACCTTAGCATTGGAATTCATCACCCCAAACTTCCCGTCTTTTTTAAATACTGCAAAACCTTCATTAAAAATCCCAATACTATCGTAGGCTTTATTTTGAATTTTCTCTAGGCGATTATTAATTAACCAGTGATGATGATTCGCTGATACATGGAACACGGAATCGTTCACACGAACCACGTTTTCATAATACAATTCAATAACCTCATTGCTTGAAATTGAACGATCGATCCACTTAGAAAAATCCAATGATTCCAATCCAATGTCATTCTTACGTATTTCAGCATATTTTGGATTTATTTCAATTTCTCCATTCAGATTAAGCCATCCCATGCGATGTTCTACCCAGAAGGGTGCATAACCTTGATTAAAAACCCCGACACTATCCACTTCAAATTTGGCTACCTCTCCCCCATTATCATTGAACATTTCAAACCTTCCGTCGCTTTTTTCCGCAATAAACCGCAGAGATCCCAAGGGCTTAATTAGTTGATAATCAAAAGGAATGATGATCTCCTCCTTGGCATTTATCAACCCTACTTTTGGCAATTTCCCTTCGTTTTTCAAATAGGCAATGATTCTATCACGGTAAACTTCAATTTTGATATAAGAAAAGGATATAATTACATTGCCTTGACGATCAATAAGGCCTAACTTATCCTTTTTCAAATCATTTCCCGCTATTTCTGCTATTATAAAATGTCCTGAATTCTGTATAGAAAGGGTTTGATATAAAGGCACTGTAACCACCTTATTATCGATATGAATTAATCCCCATTTCCCATCAATATAATAGCCAGTCACATCTTCCTTAATTGAAAAAGATCCGTCCGACCAACCTAATTTTTCATATTGTGCAGGAATTACGACTTCATTGTTATTATTTTTCAGCCCTTGCTTTCCATTTTCTTGAAAAAGGTGAAATTCACCCGCGTAAATTACACTGGGAATCAAAACAAAAATCAGTGTCAATAAACGGAAAATGCCGTTTTTATCATTAATGAACATAACTTCCTGCATTAATATCAATGGTTGCGCCGGTGGCATGGCGTGCCAGTCCACAGGCTAAAAATACAACTGTTGGAGCAATGTCCTCCGGCAAAGTCAACTGGCTTAGCGCAATATCATTAATTGCGTATTCTTCGCCATATTCTTCAATAAATTGGTCGGCCATTTCAGTTTTGGTAAAACCCGGGGCAATAGTAAATGCGGTAATCCCCTGTTTTCCAAAGGCTCGAGCAATGGATCGTGTAAGCGCAACCATCCCTCCTTTAGAAGCTGCGTACGCCAAATATTCTGCGGTATCTCCTCTAAAAGCCGCGCGTGAAGCGATATTAATCAAAATCCCGCCTTTTTGAAGTTTAAATTGCTTCACTCCATTTTTACAAATCAAAGCGGTAGCTGTTAAGTTCACCGCCATAGTTTCATTCCATTCTTTTAAAAATTGATCATCAGACGAATCCATGTCCGATTGAATCGCGATTCCTGCATTATTAATTATCACATCAATTCTCCCCATTTTATCCACCACACGTTGAACAAGATTCGCGGCTTCGCTACTAATCGACAGATCGGCTTGAAACAACGCATGAATTGGTTCACCTTGCAAGAGAATTTCCAGTTCATTTTTCGAATGATTATAATGGCCAGCCACACGGCCTCCCGCCTCTTTTACCGCTTGTGTAATAGCTTTCCCAATACCTCTCCCAGCACCGGTAATCAAGATGACCTTATTTTCTAAATTGAGCTTCATATTCCAATAATTACGCAAGTTACAAATAACAACACGTATTGTTTGATTTTTTTAAATGGAAATATTCATAACATTCCACTTGTCGTGAACGATTTGAATGAATATATTGGGCTTAACAAATAAAACTGACAGAATGAAGAATAAAAATAAATCGACTTTAAGTCGTCGAGATTTTATCGCTGGTGCAGGTTTGGCTACTGCAGGATTTATGATCGTGCCCCGCCATGTGTTGGGTGGCACAGGATTTATTTCACCAAGTGATAAACTTAATATTGCAGGGATTGGAGCTGGAGGTAAAGGCTTTAGTGATTTATCGGCCATGTGGAATAATGGAGCAGAAAATATCGTTGCATTATGCGATGTAGATGAATTAAGAGCAGCTGATGCCTATAAAAAGTGGCCTAAAGCAGCAAAATATAAAGATTTTAGAGAAATGTTGGAAAAGCAAACCGATATTGACGCGGTCACTATTTCCACTCCCGATCACACTCACTCGGTCGCAGCAATGGCCGCTATGGATTTGGGAAAACACGTATACGTACAAAAACCCTTGACTCACGACATTTATGAGGCTAGGTTACTCACAGAAACGGCTCGAAAGAAAGGGGTCGTAACACAAATGGGTAATCAAGGCGCTTCTGGTGAAGGAACCGTTCAGGTTATGGAATGGGTTGACAGTGGAGTAATTGGCGAAATCACCAAGGTTCACGCCTGGACGAACCGTCCGATTTGGCCACAAGGGATTCCAACTCCAACCGGATCGTTTAAAGTTCCAAAAACTTTGGACTGGAATTTATGGTTAGGAACGGCACAGCAACGAGAGTTTAACCCACGCTATCTTCCTTTCAAATGGAGGGGATGGTGGGATTATGGAACCGGTGCTTTGGGAGATATGGCCTGTCATATTTTAGATCCAGCGTATCGAGCTTTAAAATTAGGACACCCTACATCAGTTGAAGCAAGTGTGAGTAATGTTTTTGTGGAGGATTTCCAGGAAGCATATTATCCTGATAGCTGCCCTCCTGCTTCAAAAATAGTTTTTGAATTTCCCGAACGTGATGGCAAACCACCTGTGACCTTGATTTGGTACGATGGTGGAATAATGCCGGACCGCCCTGAAGAACTTGGAGCAGATGAAATGATGGGAAACTGGGACGGAGGATTACTATTTGAAGGTAGTCGAGGTAAATTAATGGCAGACTGTTATGGGGAAAACCCACGATTACTTCCTACTTCAAACATGAATTTCTTTAAAAATCCGGAACAAAAATACCGAAGAATTGAAGAAGGTCACTATCAGAATT
This sequence comes from Cytophagales bacterium, assembly GCA_024643485.1. Taxonomy (GTDB): domain Bacteria; phylum Bacteroidota; class Bacteroidia; order Cytophagales; family Cyclobacteriaceae; genus JAHEMU01. The sequence continues at coordinate 3,547 of JAHEMU010000004.1, read as the reverse complement.
GGGTGCGAGCGATAAAAGGAGAGATAAAAGAAACCATGTCTGACTTTGAAATAGCAGGTCCATTAACTGAAACCATCTTAATTGGTAATTTGGCGTTGAGAAGCTATTCTATGAGGACGTTGAAACCAGGTAAAAAGCCGGGAGACTGGGATCCCTATAGTTTCCCTGGTCGTAAAAAATTACTGTGGGACAGTAAAACATTGAAAGTAACTAATTTCGACGAAGCAAATCAGTTTGTTAAACGGGATTATAGAAAATTCTAAATCTAAAAAAGCGGATAATTAAAATTACCCGCTTTTTTTATATCAAATTCTTATTTATTTCTTTCAATCATCATGGCTGTGATAACGCCGGCGAGATAAGCGAAGTTTTCCTCATCTGAGTTCCAATTTCGTTTTGGACCCACATGTTCATGACAAAGCACGCCCACCATATTTCCATTAACCCAAATAGGAGTATCCAACATTGAGTTAATTCCAAGAGGTTTTAAATACACTTCAGAAAACTCTGATGTACCAAAATGTGTATGTGCATCATTTGCCGCTAAGGTTTTCTCATTTTTGATGGTATTAAAATAGTTAGGAAAATCCTTTGCAAACAATTGAACGCCAGCGGGATTAAGGTAAGTCACGATAATCGAGTACGTGCATTTATCCCTCCAAGCTCACCTGCTTTCAAATAATAACCAAATCAGTTT